>CAMHTE010000024.1 GCA_946187975.1 uncultured Bacteroidales bacterium
AGGCTCTGGGCCGGAATATGGTACAGGGTACACATCAGCCCGCGGTGGGCGACTTCCCCGGGATCGAGCAGCTTGAGCGAGCCGGAAGCGGCGTTTCGGGGATTTGCAAAGGGCGCATCCTCGTTGAGTTCGCGTTCGCGGTTCAGTTTGTCGAAGGCCTCGTACGGCATCAGAACCTCTCCCCGGATTTCAAACTCCTGGGGATAATTGCCGTGAAGATGATGGGGGATATTGGAAATGCGCCTGGCATTCTCGGTAACGTCGTCTCCCACAACCCCGTCTCCGCGCGTAAGCGCCTGCACGAGCTCGCCACCGACGTAGGTCAGGCATATGGCCGTGCCGTCGAATTTAAGTTCACAGCAGTAGCTGAAGTCGGCATCGAGCGTCTTGTCGGCCCTGCGGCTGAATTCTTCCACCTCCTCAATCGAGTAGGTATTGCCCAAAGAGAGCATGGGATAACGGTGCTGCTTCTGCACGAATTCCCTGCGTATCCCGCTCTCGGCGTTATTGCCGGAGGGAGCCTGGGTTTCGAGGTCGCTGCCTACACGGCGGGTGGGGGAGTCGGGAGTCTGGAATTCAGGAAAGTCGGCCTCCAGACGCTCCAGCTCATGCATCAGGCTGTCGAACTCATAGTCCGACATGGTCGGTGCATTGTCTACGTAGTAGCGCCGGCTGTTCTCGAGGAGAATCTCCCTGAGTTCAAGAATTCTGCTTTCGGCTTCCCTTTTATCCATAAATAACTTACAAAGTTACTTAAAAATAGTGGATTTTTTCTAACTTTGTCTCTGCAAATTTCACCCTCTTATGAAAGATTCAATAATCATCCTTTGCGGCGGCGGCCCTGCTCCGGG
Organism: uncultured Bacteroidales bacterium; assembly: GCA_946187975.1. Classification (GTDB taxonomy): domain Bacteria; phylum Bacteroidota; class Bacteroidia; order Bacteroidales; family UBA932; genus Cryptobacteroides. Next base: position 852 of record CAMHTE010000024.1, read on the forward strand.
CATGAACACCGTCGTTTGCTCCGTAGCAAAAACCTTCCTCTCCAACGGTTATCGCGTAATCGGCCTTCACGGCGGATACTCGGGCCTCTTCAGCAAGGCTCCCCGCACCGAAGACATCGACTTCTTCAAGGCGGACGCCTATTTCAACAGGGGCGGTTCCTACCTTCAGATGAGCCGTTTCAAACCCACGGACGAAGATTTTGAAAAGAACTTCAACCTCGGACTCTTCAAGGACAACAACATAAAGCTGCTCGTGACTGTCGGCGGCGACGATACCGCATCCACGGCAAACCGCATCGCCAAGTTCCTCGAGGCAAAGCATTATCCCATCCATAACATCCACGTTCCCAAGACGATCGACAACGACCTTCCGCTTCCCGGAAACGCCCCCACCTTCGGATTCAACTCCGCCAAGGACGAGGGAGCGCACCTTGCACGCACCGTCTACGAGGATGCACGCACCTCAGGTAACTGGCTGCTTATCAGCGCAATGGGACGTAGCGCCGGCCATCTCGCACTCGGAATAGGCGAGGCCACCCACTGCCCCATGACAATCATTCCCGAGATGTTCAACAAGACCGCCATCTCGCTCGACAAGATAGTGCGCCTGGCCCTCTCGGCCATCGTAAAGCGCAAGATCCTCGGCATCCAGTACGGTACCGTAGTGGTGGCAGAAGGCGTCTTCCACGACCTCGATCCCCAGGAAATCAAGAATGCCGGCGTCAACATGACCTACGACGAGCACGGACATCCCGAACTCGGCAAGATCAGCAAGGCCGTCCTCTTCAACGAGATACTCGAGAAGGAATTCAAGAAGGAAGGACTCAAGGTCAAGACCCGTCCCGTTGAGATTGGTTACGACGTACGCTGCCAGGATCCTATCGGATACGACCTTACCTACTGCACCGAACTCGCCATGGGAGCATACGAACTCTTCGCAAAGGGAGAGACCGGCTGCATGGTTTACGTGGATGCCGACGGCGAGGCCCATCCCCTCTATCTCAAGGACCTCCAGAACGCAGAGGGCAAGATTCCTCCGCGCCGCGTGAATATCGACGGCGGAACAGCGCAGAACTACTACGCACACATCTGCCACTACATCACCCCGGCCGATTATGAGGCCGCCAAGGCGTTCGTGAAGAACCCCGAAGATTACGACTTCCGTAAAATACTCAACTGGTAATATTTATTCCGGAAATGCAGTTTAAAAGGACGATCATGGTCACCGGCGGTGCGGGCTTCATCGGCTCGCACGTAGTCAGGCTCCTGGTGAACAAATACCCCTCGTATCACATCATCAACGTAGACAAGCTGACCTACGCCGGTAACCTGGAGAATCTCCGCGACATAGAATCAAAGCCTAATTACAGCTTTGTCCGGGCCGATATTTGCGACTTTGACGCCATCCACACCCTCATCACCAACGAGGGTGTGGACGGCATCATCCACCTCGCAGCCGAGAGCCACGTGGACCGCAGCATCAAGGACCCCTTCACCTTCGCACAGACCAACGTGATGGGAACCCTGAGCCTGCTGCAGGCCGCCAAGCTCTGCTGGGAACCGCTCGGATATGTCGGAAAGGACGGCGTCCCCTGCATCTTCTATCACATTTCAACCGACGAGGTCTACGGCGCCCTGCAGATTACCCATCCTCAGGGAATCAAGCCCCCCTTCACCACCAAGGCGTCGAGCGGAAGCCATCATCTGGCTTACGGCGACAAGTTCTTCACCGAAGACCTCAAGTATCAGCCGCACAGTCCCTACAGCGCCGCCAAGGCTTCTTCCGACCATTTCGTGAGGGCCTTCCACGACACTTACGGACTGCCTACAGTTCTTACCAACTGCAGCAACAACTACGGTCCATACCAGTTCCCCGAGAAGCTTATACCGCTGTTTATCAATAATATACGGCATCGCAAACCGCTTCCCGTCTATGGTAAGGGCGAGAACGTGCGCGACTGGCTTTACGTGGAAGATCACGCCAGGGCAATCGACCTCATCTTCCATAAAGGCAAGGTGGGCGACACCTACAATATCGGCGGCTTCAACGAATGGAAGAACATCGACCTTATCAAGGTGCTCATCAATACGGTTGACAGGCTGCTCGGGCGTGCAGAAGGGGAGGACATGGACCTCATTACCTACGTTACCGACCGAGCCGGCCACGACCTGCGCTACGCCATCGATTCTTCCAAGTTGCAGCGCGAGCTCGGCTGGGAACCTTCGCTCCAGTTCGAAGAAGGCATCGAAAAGACCGTCCGCTGGTACCTCGACAATCAGGCTTGGCTCGACAACGTTACGAGCGGCGACTACCTCAAGTATTACGAGTCGATGTACGGCGCAAGGTGATAAGCAGTTCCGAAATCAAATGGCTTCGTTCGCTCCGCGACCGTAAAACCCGGGACGCGGAAGGCGTTTTCGTGGTCGAAGGCGACAAAATGGTGTCCGAAGCCCTTTCCTCCGGACTTGAAATAGTGGGCGTATGGAGGCGTGAGGAACATGGCGACAAGGCCATGGAGCGCATCAGCTCGCTCAGCACCCCGGCTCCTTCGCTTGCAGTCGTAAAGCGGAGGAAAACCATTGAACCCGCCCCCGGAGGCCTTTGCCTTGCACTCGACTCTGTCCGGGACCCGGGCAATCTGGGCACCATACTACGTATAGCCGACTGGTTCGGAATCGACGCAGTTTACGCTTCGCCCGATTCGGTGGATGTATTCAATCCCAAGGTCATCCAGGCATCAATGGGAGCAATCTTCCGTAAAGATGTCTTTTACAAGGACATACCCTCCCTCTGCAAAGAGTTTTCCGCCGCAGGCATAGGCGTTTACGGCACCTTCCTTGACGGAGAGCCGCTGTACTCGGCCGATCTTCCCGACAGCGCCCTGATAGTGATGGGCAACGAAGCCAACGGGATCAGCGGGGAAGTGGCCGCCCTCGTGGAAAGACGGATTACCATTCCATCCTTCGCCAAAGGTCCTACGGCCGAAAGCCTCAATGTTGCCGTCGCTACGGCGGTGACAGTCTCGGAATTCAAGCGCAGGGGACTGTAATGGAACTAATCTACCAGGTTCTTCCCAGATGTTGGGGCAAAGGCAGGTTTTCCGACTGGGACAAGCCTGCCTTCGACTATCTTAAGTCGTTGGGTATCACCTGCATATGGTATACCGGAGTAATCCGCCATTCCAGCGGAGAAACCTACGTAAAAGGTAATCCCGGCTCACCTTATTCCATAGTGGACTACCGTGACGTCAATCCGTATCTGGCCGATTCGGAGAAAGCTCGCATGCGCGAATTCCGTTCGCTGGTAAAACGCACCCACGCAGCCGGACTTAAAGTTCTGATCGACTTCGTCCCCAACCATGTCAGCCCCGACTGCCGCGACGTTCCTACCCTGGACCATTGCGACTACGACTGGACCGACACCCGCAAGATAGATTACGGGCGTCGCGAAGCCTGGGACGCAATGCTGGATATAGCCCTGTTCTGGGCCGGGCAGGGGATTGACGGTTTCCGTTGCGACATGGTGGAGATGGTCCCTCCGGAATTCATGGCCTTCCTCATTTCAGGCGTCCGCAGCAAGTATCCCTCAGCAATGTTTGTAGCGGAACTTTACGACCGCAATAACTACAGACGCTATATCAAAGAGCTGGGATTCGACCTTCTGTACGACAAATCCGGCTGGTACGACTCCGTAAGGGCTATCCTGTGCTCCGGAGCATCCGCAAGGGCCCTGACCTGGAACTGGCAGTACCTTCAGGATCTCCAGCCGCGCATGCTCAATTTCCTTGAGAACCACGACGAGCAGAGACTCGCTTCCCCATACTTCGCCTCTGACCCCCACAAAGCATTTGCAGCGCTCGCTGCAGGGGCCCTTTTCAACGGAGCCTCCTTCATGCTTTATTCCGGCCAGGAACTTGGCGAAAAGGCCTCCGAAGGCCATGAGGGCCGTACTTCAATCTTCAACTGGTCCCATCCCCGGAGCATAAGCCGGCTTTGCAGCGACATTTCCGGACTGGGCGGCCTTCAGAAAAAGGAACTTGCCGTTCTGGAGCGTTATCGAAGCATCCTTTCCCTGTTTTCGGAGCCTGTATTCCGCGAGGGTAGGACCTACGATCTGTGCTGGTGCAATGGCGACAGAATAAACCCCGACCGTCATTTCGCCTTCCTCCGCTACCTCGACGGCGATGCCAGGCTGGTATTCTGCAACTTCTCGGACGCTCCGGCGAAGGCGGATATCTACCTGCCCGATGATTTGCGCGCCCAACTGCCAGGATGTCCTTCCCACGCAGTCGTACATGCCCGCCCGTGGGACGCAGCGATTATTTGTTTATCTTTGCAGGTATGAAAGCGTTTCCGGCCATATTGCTGCTCTGCACCGCATTAGCGGGGTGCAGCACCACCCGCATACTTGCACCGGGCCAGAACAGGCTGGAACGCAACGAAATTACCGTAACCAACCCCGAGCCCGACTTCGACCCGTCGGAACTCAACGCATACATCAGGCAGGATGCCGGAGGACGCGGGATCTTCGGTTGGAAGCCGTTCATGAGCGTTTACAACTGGTCGCGCCGCGACGGCATATGGCATAAGATAGGAACGGCTCCCGTCGTCTTCGACGAAGCGGCAGCAGGAACCTCCATCAACAACATGAAGACGCGCCTGGAATACCTGGGGTATTACGGATCCAGGGTCGACACTACCGTCACAATCCAAAGGCGCAAGGCGAAGGTTAATTATGAGGTTACTCTTGGGAAAAGATATCTGATTGATTCCCTGAGCTTTGAAGCACCGGAATACAGCCCCTTCGCAGAGGAGTTCAAAGCTGACAGCGCCGATGCAAACGGGCGCCTGAAGGGGATGTACCTCTCCGAAGCCCTGCTCGAGCAAGAGTCCGCCATCGCAGCCTCGCGCATGCGCAATCTGGGCTACTTCGGAATCACCACCGACAATTATTCCTTCGAAGCCGATACCCTCGGTGGGGGCGCAAAGCTGATTTATCGCGTTCTGGAGCACTCCAGACACGACAGTCCCGATGCCGCGGCACCACTTCGCACATTCACGATAGGCAAGGTTTCCATCAAACGCCCTGCGGACATCAGTTTCCGCAACCGCGTACTACTCGGGCTCAATACCGTGCATCCTGGGGATATCTACAGCGAACGCTCGGTATCCAACACGTATTCGCGCCTGTCCGCCCTCAGAGTCTTCAGCAGCGTGGGTATCGAGATGCGGCAGTCCGGCGAAGACAAAGTAGACTGCAACATCAATCTCACCAGCTCCCGCGTTCAGGGTTTCAAGGTCAATCTCGAAGGTTCCACAAACTCTACAGGACTGGTTGGTATCTCTCCCAGAATCAATTACTTCCACAAGAATATCTTCCATGGGGGAGAGTGGCTGAACCTGGGTTTCAACGGCGACTTCCAGTTCATGATTTCGGACAATGCCAGGGCTACCGAATACGGTGTTTCCGCGGGACTGAGCCTGCCCCGCTTCCTCGGACTGCCATATTCAGCATTCCATGGAGCGGCTATTCCGAGAACGGAAATCAACCTTGCATACAATAACCAGGACCGGCCGGAGTACACCCGCCGCATCTTCTCCACGGCCTTCGGTTATTCCGGCATTACCCGCGGTAACGTCTCTTACCAGATCTATCCTCTGCAGGTCAACTTCGTACACCTGTATAACCTTGACAGTCAGTTCAGTGCAACACTCGCCAGGAATCCCTACATGCGCTATGCGTACCAGGACCACCTCGACGCGGGCATTGGAGCCGTGCTCTATTATAACTCCAGCCCGGACATCATTCCCCAGTCGTCATACAGGTTCCATAAACTGACTTTCGACCTGTCCGGCAACGTCCTGAGCCTGTTCCGTTCAAGCATGAAGACAAACTCCGACGGTTCCGCATGCATAGGAGGATCGCCCTTCGCACAGTACGTCAGGGGAGAGTACTCCTGGGGTATCACCCGCAGCCTCGATCCCGACGACAGGACCAAGGTCGCTACACGCTTCCTCGTAGGAGGAGGTTATGCATACGGGAACTCCTCGGCGCTGCCTTTCGAAAAGCAGTTCTACGCAGGAGGGGCCAGCAGCATGAGAGGATGGCAGGCACGCGCCCTCGGACCCGGCGACAGCCCCATGGACAACACCTTCATCATTCCGAGCCAGACGGGCGACATCAAGCTCGAATTCAATATCGAATACCGCTTCAAACTGTTCTGGAAGCTGGAAGGCGCCCTTTTCGGCGATCTGGGAAATGTTTGGAACGTGCAGGCTGACGGCTTCAAGTTACGCGACCTCTACGAAGACGTGGCGGCCGACTGGGGCACCGGCCTGCGACTCAATCTCAACTTCATCCTGCTTCGCGTGGACTGGGGGATAAAGCTTCTTGATCCAACCCTGCCTGCCGGAAAGCGTCTCATAGGCGCAGCCGACTGGCTCCATCGCGGCGGCAACGCCCTCCACTTCGGAATAGGATATCCGTTCTAAGATTGCGATTGCCGAAGGTTGCCGGCTGGGACTCCGTTCGAGATCCCTGAAAGAAGCATTCGCAAAAGGTCGCTCTACATCGGAGTCCCAGTCGGCTCAAATCCGTTCACAAAAAGGGGGCATTTTGCGCACAAACTCTCGAAAAACGGCATTCCGTTCACAAAAAGGGTGCGTTTTGTGCACAAACTCTCGAAAAACGGCATTCCGTTCACAAAACAAGGCTAATTTGTGAACGGAATTACGGAACGTGAACAGGAGCGCAAGCTGGGAGCCTGCGGCAAACATCTATTTTGCGGCAAATATCTATTTACTATAGTATTTAGGCCAGCAGGCCAGCAGATACGCCTTCAGCGCATCTTCGTGACGGTTGGGGGCCGGCTCATAGAACACGTGCCCTTCCAGCCCCTTGGGCATGAATTCCTGATCCACGAAATGCCCGGGGAAGTCGTGGGCATACTTGTAACCGTCCGAATAACCCAGCTGCTCCATCAGCGCGGTAGGCGCGTTGCGCAGATGAAGAGGGACGGCGCGGGTCTTGTCTTCGCGTGCAACCGCAAGTGCTTTTTCCAGGGCCATGTACGATGCGTTGCTCTTGGGAGAGGACGCCAGATAAACGGTACATTCCGCCAGCGGGATGCGCGCTTCCGGCATTCCTATCTGATTGACTACCTGGAATGTAGCGTTTGCGAGCAGGAGCGCGTTGGGATTGGCCAGGCCCACGTCTTCGGAAGCGCTGAGGCAGAGCCTCCGGGCCACGAAAAGGGGATCTTCGCCGCCGTCCAGCATACGTGCCAGATAGTATATGGCGGCATTGGGATCGGAGCCGCGTATGCTCTTGATAAAAGCGGAGATGATGTCGTAATGCATCTCACCGTCCTTGTCGTATATGGCAACGTTCTCCTGAAGGCACTCGGTAACCAGTTTATTGGTAATCTCCACCTTGTCCTTACCAGCCTGAGAATCTACCACTATCTCAAGGATATTCAGCAGCTTGCGGGCGTCGCCTCCGCTCTGGCGGAACAGGGCCTCGGTTTCCAGGACCTTGATATTCCGATCTTTGAGCAGCTCGTCCTCGGCCAGCGCACGGTCCAGCAGGACACGCAGGTCGTCGGCCTCCAGGCTGCGCAGCACGAATACCTGGCAGCGGGAAAGGAGGGGAGTGATAACCTCGAAAGAAGGGTTCTCAGTAGTGGCACCTATAAGAACTACGATTCCCGCTTCCACTGCACCCAGGAGGGCATCCTGCTGGGCCTTATTGAAGCGGTGGATCTCGTCTATGAAAAGAACGGGAGCGGCCCCCTTGGAGAATACGGAACGGCTTTTGGCGGAATCAATTATATCCCTCACGTCCTTCACGCCCGCGCTGACTGCGCTCAGGGTAAAGAACTCCCTGCCTCCTGTATCGGCAATTATCCTGGCGAGGGTGGTTTTTCCCACACCCGGAGGGCCCCAGAGTATGAATGAGGAGAGATTGCCGCTCTCTATCATATTGCGGAGTATGCAGCCCTTTCCTACAAGATGCTTCTGGCCCACATAACCGTCAAGGTCGTGAGGGCGCATGCGTTCAGGAAGAGGGGGCAGCATTCCGTTCATTACAGTTTCTTTCTATAGGAACGGCGACGTTTGTTCTGTACGCGCTCGAAGTCGCCGAAATGGTTCCTTATACTATGATTATCCTCAAGCTCGGCATTGGTTTCGGCCCATTTGACACCCAGTTTCTTGTATTTACGGAAGATGTCTTCCACCACGAGGGCCGTAACCCCAGTACGGCGCACATCTGGCCTGGCTCCCATGAGAAGCAGTTCCGCGCCATCGCTGTGCTTGATGAAGAGGGCCTTCAGCAGATGCCACCATCCGAAGGGGAATATACGTCCGTGGGACTTCTGAAGGGCCTTTGCCAGTGAAGGCATGGTGATTCCGACAGCAACGAGTTCTCCTTCCGCATTCTCTACGACCGAGAGATAACGGAGGTCGAGCAGCTTGAGGTAGAAACCTATGTACTTGTCCGCCATATCCTCGGGAAGGACGGTGTACTCGTAAAGGTCCTTGTATGTGTCGCCCAACAGCTTGAATATCTTGTGGGCATAGTCTTCCTTGCGGATGAGTTTCCTCGTAACCTGACGGACACGGAAGCCGTAACGTTCCCGTGCGATTGCCGAAACGCGTTCGATCTTCGCGGGAATCTGATCCGGAACCTTTATCACGTATTCGAGCCAGTCGGCGTCCTTCTCAAAGCCCAGAGCCTCGATATGCTTCTGATAGTAGGGATAGCTATAGAAGAGGGGCATCGTGCTGATCTGGTCGAATCCTTCCACCAGAAGTCCTTCCGGATCGAAATCGGTAAAGCCCAGCGGGCCGACGATTTCCTTCATGCCGTTTGCCCGTCCGAAGTCCTCCACGGCGGCGATCAGGGCACGGGCCACTTCGGGGTTGTCGATGGTGTCGAACCAGCCGAAACGAACCTCGTCATGCTTCCAGGCCTCGTTGGCCTTGTAATTGATTATTGCTGCTACGCGTCCGGCCGGAACCCCGTCCAGAAAGGCCATATACAACTCGAATTTGCAGAAAGCCGAAGCGGGATTGGTAGCGGGATCGAGGGTTCCCATCTCATCGAAAACGATCTTGGGAACGTAGTAAGGATTGTTCCTGTAAAGCCTCTCGGGAAAGAGGACAAATTGCCTGAGGGCCTTACGTCCGGATACCTTTTTGATTTCCAGCGACATATGAACAAAGGTCTGGTTTAATACACTCTTAATGAAATGCAATATAGCGGAATAATGCGAATTTTCAAAGTTTTTTGCGTAATTTCGTACCGTACTGAAACCCTTTCCATGCCTGACCTGCATCGCATAAGTATCGTTCTGGCGTGCCTCTGCCTTTGTTTTTCCGCAAAGGCGGGCAAGCTGACTACGGGTACCGTACATTCTCCGAAGGGCGTCGGCGTCTGCTTCGACTACGTCTGCTCTCCTAACCTTTATAATGCCTACAGCCTGGTTGCAGACCTTTACGGAGTTTTGGACGGAAGCGAGAAGATGCCCGGCATAAAAGCCAACTTCTCCCATTGCACCCGTATTGCCGGATGGACCAAGGAAAGCGGGGTAATCAACCTGTTTGCAGGTCCGGGAGCCGGTTTCGGCTACGTCCGGGACTATGACTCCGAGGGACACTACGGCATTTGTACAACCCTTGCAGGTACCTTCTGCGCCCGCTACGCCTTCGACCGGGGAATCACCATCGACATAGGGGTTATCATGGAACTGGGGATATTCTCCAGCCGCAGGGACGGACACATCCAGACCACCCTCTACAAGAATGGATTATACCGTTCTTTCATACCCCAGATTAAGATAATTTACTGCTTCTGATGAAACGCTCGATACTGCTCATAATCAGCCTTTTATGCCTGTATGCAAATGCGGGTGCAGTAAAGCGTTTCCACATAGGTGCGGAGTGGGGAGCCAACACAACCCTGATGACCTTCCACCATTTCAATTACATGGACGAAGCGGTTGGATTCCGCATCGACGACCAGGGCTGGGAAGCCGGAAGGGGACTGAATGCCTTTGCATCCCTTTGCCTGGGCCTGGACTTCGGCAGAAAGACCAATCTTTCCATCCTCGGAGGCGTATGCGGTCTTCCTGGAGGCAGAAGGGCTGTTCCGCTGTCATTGAGGGCTTCCTACATGCCCCGGGGAACGGCTTCGGACGGATCTTTCTTCTTCCTCGAAGGCGGGGGAGCGGCCGTTTGGCATCCTGAGGGATCGTCTGCCGCATTTGCGAGGACCGGAGGCGGCTACAGGCTTATGCTCGACTCGCATGCCTCATTGGACGTACACCTCTGCCTGCGCAATACCTACGACCATCCCAGAGTCTGGGACAAACTTGAGGAACGTTACATACAAAAACGCAATATCAGGCGGAACAATGCCTGGTATTGCGCTTTGGAAATCGGCGTTGCGCTGAACTTCTAGAACAGCGCGTCTACCTTTGCGATTATCTCGTCGGCGGGAAGGCCCGGATCCAGGATAAGTTCCGGTTCCAGCAGATGATAACCCTTTGCCATTGCGGCAAGGGAACCGCCTCCCGTCACATTGAGCATAACCACGTCCTCCTTGCCAACCTTTCCTTCGCGTATGGCCGTTGCAAGTGCCTGTACGGCGCATGCAGGAGCGGGGAGTATGTCATATCCCTCAAGGTTGCGGAACTGAAGTATCCAGTAGATAATGTCGTCATTGGATGCCAGGAAGGCGTCGCCCTTGCTGTCTTCGAGAGCGTCGAACAGGCCGCCGGCGAGGCTGTAAGGAGGTTTACGGTTGCTCAGCACCTTGGCGAGTATAAGCTCTGCGTCACGGCGTCCCTCCACGGGGTCGAGGTCTACGAGCGCCCTTTGATGTGCCTTCCACGAATCGTACAGCAGGGTGAACGGTTTGTTCTGGGCCACATAGATATGCATCTTGTTGGTGCCGAAACGTCCGTCAGCAATCAGGCGGAGATTGTTCTCCCATGCGGCAATGGCGCCCGTACCGGAACCCACGGCCTGGAAATATGCGTCAGGAATGCGTCCTATGGCCTCCACGGCGGAAAGCAGGGTAGTACCCATACCGTCGCGGCGGGCGACGTTCTTGGCACCGCCTTCGGCCACGTACTTCGAATCCTCGCACAGCTTGTCGCCGATAGTGATTGCATCATAGTAGTCGCAACCGTGAGGGGCGGCAATCAGCTTAACGCAGGGATTCAGCTTGTGCTGGAACCAGAGGTCGTGCTGGCTGTCCAGGGGAATGCAGATCACTATGGGGATTAGGTTATCGGAGCATACCTGGGCGAAGGCGCGGGCGGTATTACCGGCAGACTGCACCACAAGCGTACGCTTCTCCTTTTTACTCATCCTCGCGAGCACGCTGAAAGCCTCCGTCTCCTTGAACGAACAGGTCTGGAACTTGGCACCTATGCGGGGATTGTAGCCCGAGAAAGTGATATACAGATTATCCAGGCCCAGAAACTTTCCAAGGCCCTTGCTATGATAGGTGACAGGGGCGCAGGAGTGTCTGAGGGTGCGCTGGATGGGCATCCATTCGGCATAGCGGTACAGCCCCTTGAGGTCATCGCGGGGAGTGAACTTCTTGTTCTCGTAGATGGCACGGACAAGCGAAGGTGAAGGGGCTTCGGGGTCGGCCAGGGTCCATCCGCGGTCTTCGAAGATGCGCCCCGTCCCTACGTTCATCAGTTTGTACTTTGTGGGTTGGAATTTCATATGATTTATAATCTGATTGTCAGAAGAGTCATATATGCCGCAAACAGAATCAGCATCAACACTGCGTCGAAGCGGTCCAGCACGTTCCTGCGACCGGTATAAACCGCCGTCCACACCAGTATGATGGAAAGAACCAGAGCAGCAACGTCGGTCAGGTTGACCGAGGCGAAACTCATGGGGCTCAGCGCTGCGGACACGCCGAGGATAAGCAGCAGATTGAATACATTGGAACCCAGGATATTACCCAGGGCCATCTGGTTGCGATGCTTTGCAATGGCCACGATGCTGGTTACAAGTTCGGGCAGGGAAGTGCCCATGGCCAGTACCGTAACGGCTATGTATTTGTCACTCACGCCTATAATCTGTGCGAGCCTCACCGACGAATTGACGAAGAACCTTCCTCCCGCAATGAGGGCGGAGAGTCCGACGACTACCATCAGCGCCGCAAAGGCGGGCGAGTGGATCTTCCCTCCTTCGGAGGCATTCTCTTCGGGCTCATCGGTACGGAAACACCAAAAGATGTAGCCGGCGAAGAGCAGCACGAGAAGCAGGCCCTCTATCCTCGAAAGGCCGTGCCATCCTCCGGAACAGCATCCTGCCATGCCCAGTACGGACACCAGGAGCGTCACCAAAAGGGTTACAGGAATATCCCTCTTACGGTTTTTAGGCGAGATTGCAACCGGAACGAAGAGCGCCGAAAGCGCGAGGATGAAAACCGTATTGAAGATATTGGATCCGATTACATTGCCAATGGCTATGGCGGAATTGCCTTCGAGGGCACCCGTGACGCTTACAACAAGCTCGGGGAGGGAAGTGCCGAATCCCACGATGGTAAGGCCGATTACAAACTCACTGACCCCGAAACGGCGGGCGAGCGATGAGGCTCCGTCCACGAGTATGCTTGCCCCGCAGACGACAAGGGCAAGGCCGAGGACAAGGATCAGGATCTGGATTACCGGTTCAGCCATATACGGATTGTAAATTTACTTAATCAATTTCAATTTACAAACATTTTCCACGTGCTGGGTATGAGGGAACATATCCACGGGCTGGACGGCCTCTATCACGTATTTTTGGGCGAGTTCCGCAAGGTCACGGGCCTGGGAGGCAGGATTGCAGCTCACATAGACTATACGCTCCGGAGCCGCATTCAGGATCACCTTCACCACATCCGGGTGCATCCCGGCACGGGGCGGATCCACTATCATAACGTCCGGACGTCCGTGCTCGGCGATGAACTCCGCCGTAAGCACGTCTTTCATATCTCCCGCAAAGAAACTGCAGTTGCTTATGCCATTGGCTTCGGCATTAGCTCGAGCGTCTTCTATGGCCTCGGGGACATATTCTATTCCTATAACCTTCGAAGCCTTCGCACTAACGAACTGGGCGATGGTTCCGGTCCCAGTGTAAAGGTCGTAAACTACTTCCTTGCCGCTGAGACAGGCGAAATCCCTCGCAACCTTGTATAGCGTGTAGGCCTGCAGGGTATTGGTCTGGTAGAACGACTTTGGACCTATCTTGAATCGCAGCCCCTCCATCTCCTCGTAAATGGCTTCATCCCCTTTGTAAAGTATGGGATCCTGGTCGGAAATGCTGTCATTGACCTTCGGATTGATCACGTAATAAAGGGAAGTAATCTGGGGGAAGGCCGCCGAAACGGCGTCCAGAAAGGCCTCACGGCCTTCAAATTCACTGCTGAAGCAAGCAATGACCATGCATTGGCCGTTCTCGGCAGTGCGCACGAAAACGGTCCTGAGAAGTCCCGTCTTCTCCCTGAGATTATAAAAAGGAATCCCATGTTCCAGGGCGTAGTCCTTGATGAACAGCCTGATGGAATTGGACGGTTCCCTCTGGAGGAAGCATTCCTCGAGGTCCAGGACCTTGTCGAAGAACTTCCCGACGTGGAAGCCCATCCCGCAGCGCTGTTTGGGAGTAAGGGCCTCGGGATCCTCGTCCGGCAGTATCCAGCGCCTGTCCGAAGCCGAATACTCCATCTTGTTGCGGTAATAGATGGTACGCTCGGACGGCAGGGCGGTGGGTATTTCCGGAACTTCGAGATGTCCTATGCGCACAAGCTGGTCGTAAACCTGCCTGGTCTTGGCTTCGAGCTGGATAGGATAGGGGAGAGGCTGCCACTTGCATCCCCCACAGAGGCCGAAATGCTTGCAGAAGGGCTCCAGACGGTCTTTGGACGGAGTTTTTATCCTCTCTATCCTGCCCTCGAGATAATTCTTTTTCTTCTTGAAAACACGGATGTCCACGACATCTCCCGGAACGGCGAAAGGCACGAACACCACACGTCCGTCAGGGGAGTGCGCAATGGCCTTTCCTTCGGCAGCAACTGCCTCAATGACAACATCTTCCAGAAGAATATCTACTTTATTCCGTGCCATACGCAAACTACGTTACAAAATTAACAAAACTTTTGCGTAAATTTGGAAAAGAATAACACACTAAAGTGAAAATCAATTATCCCCATCTCGCGTTCCGTCTCGGCGCGGTCGCCGTTCCCGGTGCCATGCTCTGCGGATGCAACGGAGGCAAATTGCCCGAAAAGCCAAATATCATTTACCTCATGTTCGACGACCTCGGTTACGGGGACCTTGGCTGCTACGGGCAGGAACTGATAGAAACTCCCAATATAGACGCCCTGGCAAGCCGCGGAATAGTGTTTACCGACATGTACACCGCCTGCCCGCTGTCCGCGCCTTCCCGCTGCAGCATCATGACTGGCCTCCATAGCGGACACAGCCAGATAAGGCACAACGACGAACGTGTCGCAAGGGATCCGGACCTGGCTCCCGACAATGCGGAGCCCTATTTTGCAAGGATGAGGGCAGATTCCACGTACGAAGGCCAGTGGCCTCTCGCAGAAGACACCTATACCTTAGCCCACATGATGAAGGATGCCGGCTACAAGACCGCCATGATAGGGAAGTGGGGACTCGGCGGGCCCGGTTCCGTCGCCGAACCCAACCGCATGGGCATAGACTATTTCTACGGCTTCAACTGCCAGATGCTGGCCCATTCGTATTATCCGGACTATCTGTGGGAGAATACCACCCGCGTGCTTACCGGTAACGAATACATGCCCATAAGCCGCCGGCTGGACCCGGGTGCGGACCCTTACGACATCCGCAGTTACGACAAGTTCAACCAGAAGAATTACTCCTGCGACCTGATGTACGACAAGCTGGAGCGCTTCGTGGAAGACAATGCAGGGAATCCCTTCATGCTGATGTGGACTACAACTGTACCGCACAGCACGGTTCAGGCTCCGGAAGAGGAGGTGATGTACTATGTAAACAAACTCGGCGAGGAAAAGACTCCCATTACCGAAGGAGGATGGTATTATCCGGTGCTGTATCCGCACTCCGCCTATGCCGCAATGGTAACGCACATCGACACCCAGGTGGGCCGTCTGGTGCAGAAACTAAAGGATCTGGGCATATACGAGAAAACAGTCTTCATCGTTACTTCCGACAACGGTCCGGCCTGCAATTCAAATTCTCCCATGGAGTATTTCAAGAGCGGAGGCCCCTTCAAATGCCGCAAGGGCTGGGGTAAGAGTTCGCTTCACGAGGGCGGCATACGTATGCCTTTCATCGTAAGCTGCGGCTCCCGTCTCAAACCCGGCACGAGCGACTATATGGGACAGTTCCCCGACCTCATGCCTACCTTCGCCGAACTTGCAGGCACGACCTGTCCTCCCACCGACGGCATTTCCTTCGTTCCCACTCTTCTCGGGAAGAAGCAGCCCGCGCACGAGTACCTTTATTGGGAATTCCCGGGCGGAAAAGGCTGGCTGGCAGTACGCATGGGCGACTGGAAAGGCCTGGTCCGTAATGTGAAGAAAGGGGAGGCTGAGATGGAGCTGTTCAATCTGCAGGAAGATCCCCGCGAAAGCACCGACCTGGCCGCCGAACACCCCGAAATCGTAGAAAAGATGTGGGAGATAATCGCAAAATCGCACAAGCCCGTGCCCAGCGGAAATCCCCGTTTCGACATGGATATAACCTACCCTTCAAAATAAGACTGATGAAAAAGATATTGTTACTGCTCGCCGTCCTACCGGCATTCGCGGCAGCAGCCCAGAAGATAGAGGCGCCTGACTACAGCGCATACATACTTACCCCAAAAGCCCCCGATACCCCCAGGATTAACGGTCCTAAGGTCTACGGAGTGCATCCGAAAGCGGATTTCCTTTACCGCATACCCGCCACCGGTATACGTCCCATGAACTTCTCCGCAAAGGGCCTTCCAAAGGGTCTCAAGCTCGATTCCGAAAGCGGAATTATACGCGGAACTATCAAGAAATCAGGCACTTATAACGTTACACTCATTGCCGAAAACTCCCTTGGAAAAGCCGAAAGAGAGTTCAGAATAGTGGTAGGGGAGCGCATCGCACTTACGCCGCCCCTGGGTTGGAATTCGTGGAACTGCTGGGGTAATTCCGTCAGCCAGGACCTCATGAAGCAATCCGCCGACGCCATGGTGAGTTCCGGCCTGGCCGACTACGGCTGGACCTACATCAACATAGATGACGGCTGGCAGGGCATCCGAGGCGGCAAATACAATGCAATACAGCCCAATGGCAAGTTCCCGGATATAAAGGCTCTGGCCGACCATATACACTCCCTGGGCCTCAAATTCGGCATTTATTCCACGCCCTGGGTGGGCACTTACGCCTCCCACATAGGCTCGTCCTGCGACAATGCCGACGGCACTTACTGGTGGGTCGAGAAGGGGATTGTGGACAAGAACTACAGACTGGACCGCAGCAAGATTTCGAAGGAAGAGATCAGGTATTTCGGAGAGTATTCATTCGCACGCCAGGATGCCCTCCAGTGGGCCGAATGGGGCGTGGATTACCTTAAATACGACTGGAACCTCAATGACGCATGGTGGATGCGCGATATGCGCGAAGCCATCGACGCCACCGGCAGGGACATAGTTTACAGCATATCCAACAAGGCCCGCGTAGCCCTTGGGCCGCAGTTGGCTCAGTATGCCGAATGCTGGCGCACCACGACCGACATACGCGACACCTGGGAAAGTATGGCAACCATAGGTTTCGAAGGCCAGGACCGCTGGGCAGGCTTCCGTGAACCCGGACGCTGGCCCGACGCCGATATGCTGGTGCTCGGAAAGGTCGGCTGGGGCCGCAAGATGCACTGGACGGAGCTTACTCCGGATGAGCAATACACACACATAAGTCTTTGGTCCATAATGGCTTCGCCCATGCTGCTCGGCTGCGATATGGCGATTCTGGACGAGTTTACGCTCAGTCTGCTGTGCAATTCCGAGGTTCTGGACGTAAACCAGGATCCGCTTGGAATACAGGGCGTTCGCCACGAGGGGGATAAAGACTATGCAATCTACGTAAAACCCCTCGAGGACGGCAGTCTGGCGGTCGGACTTTTCAACCTTTCCGGACAAGCCCGTGAAATTGGCTTTATTCCGCACAAATTAGGGCTTATGGGCAAGCAGATGGTACGAGACCTGTGGAGACAGCAGGATGTTGCTGAAATCGCCCAGAAAGAGCGTTTTTCCGTAACAGTCGCTCCGCACGGCGCAGCATTGCTCAGACTCAGCCCCGGAATTACTGGAAATAAGCTCGTAGGCAACTACAGATAGTAGGATTTAGGCATTTTCCCTTGTCTTTCCCCCCTTTTGCGATACAATTTATATTATGTTAAGTTACGCATATTAAATAATCCCCTGCCATACAAAAAGGCCCATCCAAACGGACGGGCCTTTTAAATGTGATAAATCAAAAACTTATTCAGCCTTGGCGACTTTCACGAGGTCGAATTCGAGCTCGGTGGTGTATTCGTCCTTGCCGTTCTTGATGTTACCCTTGATCAGCATGTTGCATGCGGATTCTCCATCAGGAGTGATCTTACCCTCTGCATGGGCATTGATGATGCTATTGCCCTCTACATGGAGGTCATATGCGAAATCAATAACTTTTGCATGTGCAGGGATATCGAAGTTGATGTCACCGTAGAAGGAATCCTTAGCAAGGAAACGGATAATGAAGGAACCGTTCTTGGTAAGGGTGATGTCCTTGATGCTGTAACCCTTAATTTCGTCGGGAAGGTTAACACCGTTATCCTTCAGGAAAGTACCGATAACCTCGAGGTCGGCGCTGTTGAAGGTCTTACCGACACCGTTCTGGTCGAGCTGTCCGCCCTTTGCGGAAATGATGACACGCTTAATCTTCCAGGTGCAGAAAATATCGAGTTCATCGCTTGCAGGCTGTTCGCCCTGTGCAACCTCGACGCCTGCGGTCTGGGTTTCCTCCTTGCCGCTAGCCTCGTTGGTCGTGGTAACGGTAGCTGTGGCATTCTTGATTTCGACCTTACCGAAACCTTTGATCACATAAACACCACCTTCGATGGTGTAGGTGTAGATCTTAACGTCCTCGTCTTCTCCGCTACGGACCATGGGAGCGGCGGCAGCCTTGGCCTCGGTGGTAACGATAGCAAGACCGGAAGCGGTAAACTCGACGGATTTCAGTTTCTTTCCATCAACGATGGGAGCGGTGGCGTCGTTAAAGGTGACCTTCTGGGCTTCAGCCTTGTACTCGGGAACAATCACCTCTTCGGCCTTCTTGTCATCATCCTTGTTACAGGAGACGAGAGTCATTGTTGCAATGGCGGCAACAATCAACGAAAGTTTGTAAACGAGTTTCATAATGATTTGGTTTATTTGAAATTTCAGTTTGTATTGCGGTTAGAAGAGTCGTATGTTAATGCCAAGGCGGAAGACAGGCATCCAGGGGAAATCTCCGAGGGCGTCGATAATCCCCTTCCCTCCCACGACGGGAATGCTCTCGTCGTCGATATGGTCCTTGTTGCCTATAAGTCCGCTGGTAAATATCTGCTCCTTGCCGTCATAGTTGTATCCGGCGAGCTGGTATCCCCCGATCTTCTGGACGCCGAGATCCAGGCTCAGGCTCATCCAGTGCTTGATATTGGCCACGCGGCCGAAACCTATTCCGAAGTACGGACGAAGCTCGTCCTTGGTACGCAGGGTGGCGTGAAGGACACCGTCCTTGTCCGGACTAACACGGATGCGGTCCCCCGTCGCGTCGTCGTTGAACTCCACGAAGTAAGTGGAATAGTCGTCATCGCCGAAAGCATCGTGCAGGGGCTTGTGCAGGTCAGCCGCAACCGAGACTATGCTGGTTTCCTGGAAGCCCATGAGGCCAACCGTGAGGTGGAAACCCGCCTTTTTGAAAGGATAGATGTCCAGGAAGGCGTTGTAAGTCTTGGTGATTTCGCCGGAGACCTTGATATCCTTCAGGGCAACCTCGGTAGTATTGACCTTGTAGGTTCCGAGATCGGGAACAACATATTCGAGCTTGTAGATCTGGTCGGGAACACCGAGGGAATAACCTCCGCGAATCTGGAAATGACTGCCAATGGGCAAACCTGCGACGGCACTGACACCGTCCATTATGCCAACGCCGGCACCGATTCCGAGATGGTTGAAAAGGCCGTAAGTGGGGGCCTTTTTGTCTTTCTTGTCCTTCTTATCCTTCTTGTCTTTCTTCTCCTTCCCGTTAGCGTCGTCGTTCTCTTCAATGACTTCGCTTTCAGGGTCGGAAGGATTCGAGTCCTGAGCGGACGCGACTACGGGGAATCCCGTAAGGAGGGCTGCAACGAGCACCAAAGAGAGTTTTCTCATATGAACCTGTTTAAGGGTTACACTTTATACAGGTTACAAATATAGAAATTATTGGATAAAAAACAAAAATGGGCAAAAATCAGCCGTTTACGGCCACCACGGGATTGCCGTAGATATGCCAGAAGATATTGCGCAGCGCTCCCCTGTCGAAACGGCTTTCCAGCTTGTTCAGCTTGTGTTCCGTGTAGGCCTTGAACGCCTCCAGGTCCTCCGGGGTGTACTTATCGGCAAACCTGTCGGAACCGTTCATGAGGTCGTATCCCATATAATTGGTCTTCCAAAGCTTGTAGCCGTTTATTATGCGCTTGTCCAGGATACGCCTTATGGCCTGGTAGCGGTCATTCTTCTCATACCATGAGGCATGCTCTATCTCCTTGTCGGTCAGGGGTTTACCTACACTTAAATGGATGCCGCCCTTCCACTGGCGTATGCCCGTGAGTATGCTATGCATATCCTCGTTCTTGCGCTTAGTGTAAGTGCCGACCGTATCCTTGAGATAAATCTCCCTCGCCTTACGGGCGTCGCAAGGCTCATATTCGTACGAGATGGACATGGGAACGATATTGAGTTCCTTGAAATTCGATGCGAAGTCCTTCTCCCCGCTCATGTCGAACATCTTGAGCAGACCCTGCTCCGTGATGTCCAGGCCGTTCTTAGTGCGGCCCTCGCGCTGGGCGATCCACACCGAGCTCTTTCCGGAAGTAATCTCCCCGCGGACGAAGGAAGAGAGGATCTGGGAAGAAAGATACATTTCCCTCGCCCCTATCCCACGGATGACCGTTATCATGCGGTTCGAACGCAGGAGGGCTTCCACTATTCCGCTGGAAAGGAGGTTGCTGCCCACGCAGATTTCGGTCATGGGAATATCGTTCTTGGCCAGCATCAGCTGGGTCAGGGCCGGATCCATCACGATGTCGCGGTGGTTCGAGATGGCAAGGAACTTACCCTCCCCCTTGAGGTTCTCGATTCCGTCGAAGGTAAAGCCGGAAGAGGAGCGGTCGATAATGACCTGCACCGCCTGGGCAACTATGCTGTGCTGGAAATCCTCTACCGTATGGATGCGGCTCAGCATATCCTTGAGCGTTGCGGAAGGGAGTTCAGGGAACAGATACTTGCTGATGACAGGAAGCGCCGGATGGCGTGCCACCTTCTGAAGGGCGGCTACGGCCTCCTCGTCCGTATATGGAGCAATGCGGGTGATATCTTCCATAACAGTAAGGTTTTAGCACTGTCGGAACAGCAGCGAACTGTCCCCGTAACTGAGGAAGCGGAAGCCGTTCGACAACGCAAAGTTATAAATAGTTCTCCAATTTCCTCCAACAAACGCGGAAATCAGCAGGATAAGCGTACTTTCCGGCTGATGGAAATTGGTAACCATCATATCCACGACACGGAAACGGAAGCCAGGAACTATTATTATACGCGTGCCGACCTTTATTTCCTCGAGTCCGTGCGATTCCAGATAAGAAATGATAGATCCAAGGGCCTCCTGAAGCGAATATGGATACTCCCGGGTATAAGGGGCCCACTGTTCCACATCCGACGGCCTCCCCTGTTCTATGCAGGAGACTCCAACGTAATAAAGCGATTCCAGGGTACGGACGGAGGTGGTTCCCACGGCGATGACCTTGTGCCCGCCGGCCATAAGCTTGCGAAGAAGACCAAGGCTGACCGCGAAAGGTTCCCTATGCATGGGATGACCGGATATGCCGGCACTCTTCACAGGAAGGAACGTACCAGCGCCTACGTGCAGGCAAACATTTTGAATATCAATAGACTTATCCCTTATATCCTTAAGTACAGCTTCAGTAAAATGAAGGCCAGCGGTAGGAGCTGCCACGGAACCCCTAATGCGCGCATAAAGGGTTTGATACCTTTCCTCATCCAGAGCCTCGGTTTCGCGGTTCAGATACGGTGGAATAGGCATTTTACCACATTCCTCAAGCACTTTCGAGAAGGCTTCTCCCCCTTCCCAACTGAAGCGAACTATGCCGGTACGGTCTTCGCGGCTGACGAGTTCTGCTGTCAGGTTCATGGCTGCCAGAGGGCTGTCCTCGGGGCAGTCATACTGGAGCAAATCGCCTTTCCAGCGCTTTGAATTGCCGATTACACACTTCCAGGAGCAGGAAGAAGTACTCGCAAACGACACGTTGTATTCAGCGGGATCGCAGGGTTCCAGGCAGAAAATCTCTATATGGGCGCCCGTGCTCCGGCGGAAGAACATCCTTGCAGGAACAACGCGCGTTTCGTTAAAGACCATCAGGGAACCCTCCGGAAGGAAACCCGGGAGCTCTTTAAAGCAGTGTCCGGATACTTCTCCATCCCTGTAAACCAATAACTTAGACGCATCACGCTCGGGCAGCGGATACTTCGCAATCCTCTCGTCGGGGAGGGGATAATAGTAATCTATGATGAATATTTCCGGTATCATAGGCATGCAAAGATAGCTATTTTCCGCAGTACACCCAAG
>CAMHTE010000025.1 GCA_946187975.1 uncultured Bacteroidales bacterium
GTCTGGAACGTGTTTTTGATCGTCTTGCCGCCGGCATACTTCTTTTCGAAAGCCACGGCCTTGCGGTAGAAATCCAGCCCCATTACACAGGGCTCTCCCCCGTGCCAGTTGAAGACCACCTCAGGGACTTCACACGCCTCAATGTAGGCTTTTACGAAACGCTCCAGTCCTTCAAGGCTCATACGGGGCTCGACTCCCCCGTAGATATCAGCCTTGTCGAGATAATAGCAGTACGCACAGTCAAGATTGCAGAGCGACCCCGCCGGCTTCAGCATAAGACTGAAGGCGGCGGGGCCGGTCAGACGGACGGCGTCCGCAAGTGTCAGAGTTCCTTTCACTTATTAAAGGACGGATGCGAAAATCATCGCAAGTATGACACTGAACTTTCTCATAACCCTTTGTTTTGCATGTTCGACGCCTTATAGATGCGCGAAGCATGCAAAACGTTGCAAGGATTATTTGTAAAGGAACCTCTTTATACTCATCTTCGGAGTCTTGGCGAAAGGCTCGAGCACGACCTCAACCTTGGTAAGCTGGCTGTAGGCGGGCAGATGCCTGTTGGCGCCGCGACGTACCTGCTCGGGAATGTCGGAAATGGCCTCTTCGCCGAGGGCGTCACGCTTGATGGCGTCGGCATCGAGGTAAACCAGGGCGACCAGCTTGGAAGCACGGTCCACCACTACGCTCTCCGCCACATAAGGCCTGCTGTTGATTACGGCTTCAACCTCCTCGGGGTAGATGTTCTGCCCGTTGGCGCTGAGTATCATGCTCTTCGAGCGGCCGCGGATGAATATGTTGCCTTCGGCGTCTATCGTACCGAGGTCACCGGTATGCAGGTAACCGTCTGCGGTGAAGACCGCGGAGTCGGCTTCGGGATACTTGTAGTATCCGCTGCAGACATTGGTGCCCTTGGCCTGGATTTCGCCGGCAATGTGTTCGGGATCTTCCGAATCGATGCGAACGTCGGCGCAGTCGACGGCCTTGCCGCAGGATCCGGGTGCATAAAGGTAGTTGTGTTCGTAGGCAAGCAGCGGGGCGGCTTCGGTCATACCGTAGCCGACAGTGTAAGGAAGTTTGATTTTACGGAAGCATTTCTCCACCTCGGGATTGAGGGGGGCGCCGCCCATTACGAATTCGCGGACCTTGCCTCCGAATGCGGAAAGAAGTTTTTCACCTACCTTTTTATAAATGATGCCACCGACTCCGGGTATGGCGGTAAGCACCTTCATGTACCATTTGCCCAGTACGGGCTTGATGGACGACTTGTAAACCTTTTCGAGAACCAGGGGAACCGTAATCACGATATACGGCTGGACCTCCTTCATGGCCTTGAGAAGCAGCGACGGAGAGGGCGTCTTGCCCAGATAATAGACCGTGGCTCCTCCGCAGAGGGGATAGAGGAATTCGTAGGTAAGTCCATAGATGTGTCCCATCGGAAGCATCGAAACTATGCTGTCGTCGCTGTGGACGGGGATGTAACGGTGACCGAAGTCGATGGTAGCGCTGAAGCACTCGTAACGCAGCATGACGCCCTTGGGATTTCCGGTGGATCCTGAAGTATAGTTGATGACTGCCAGGTCGGAGTCGTTGTCTATGGGATAATTCACGCAGGAAGCGTCGAAGCCTTTAGGGAACTTCGCCTCGAAGGCTGCATCTATTCCGGCGTAGGCTTTGTCGAGTTTCTTGTCGGCTCCCCACAGGGGCTTAAAGTCAGCCAGGTTAATGACATAGCGAAGCTGAGGCATCTTGGAGACGTCCAGTTTCTCGTAGATTTCGGCGTCCGTGAAAAGCATTACGCTGTCGGAATGGTCCACCAGATAATTTACATTCTCGGGAAGGAAGTCGGCGAGAAGGGGCACGACTACTGCTTCGTAGGTATTGATGGCCAGGAAGGAGATGGCCCAAGCGGCCGAGTTCTTGCCGCAGAGGGTGATCTTATCCCCTTTCTTGATTCCGACCGACTCGAAAACTATATGGATGCGCTCGATCTTACGGGCGACGTCGGCGAAGCTGTAATGTTCTCCATTGAAATCGCAGAGGGCGGGACCGTTCCAGTCCTGATTCATCGTCTTCTGCAGTTTGGAAAGATAGTGTTCTGCCTTTGCGGCAGGAGTTCTTTTGTACATATGTTGGTTTAGTTTGAAATTCTTCACAAAATTACCCCTCCTTTGCGTAGCAAACAATCATTTGTGGTGTTATGTGGCGAATTTTAACGATATTTGTGGCGAAATTCAATAATCGGGGGTAAAAAATTATGAGTAAGAGACCCATAGTAGCTTTGATCTACGACTTCGACGGCACCCTGTCGCCGGGCAACATGCAGGAGTTCGGCTTTATCCAGGCAGTAGGACAGACCAAGGAGGAATTCTGGGACAAGAGCAACCGCATAGCCGTAGGGCAGGACGCCAGCAACGTGCTTTCCTACATGAAGCTCATGTTCGACGAGGCACGTGCCGCCGGGATTCCCCTGCGCCGCAGCAAATTCAAGGAGTTCGGCAAGCATATAGATCTCTTTCCCGGGGTTAAGGAATGGTTCGGCATGGTGAATGCCTATGGCCGTTCGAAGGGAGTCCGCATCGAGCACTACATCAACTCCTCAGGTCTCAAGGAAATAATCGAAGGCTCCCCCATCGCCGGAGAATTCCGCCACATCTACGCCGGCACCTTCATCTACGGTCCCGACGGCACCGCCGAATGGCCCGGGATAGCAGTGGACCATACTGCAAAGACCCAGTTCCTCTTCAAGATCAGCAAGGGCATCACCAGCCAGCACGATTCCAAGATGGTCAATGCCAGCATGGCGGACGAGAACAAGCGCATCCCCTTCTCGCACATGATTTACTTCGGCGACGGAGAGACCGACGTCCCCTGCATGAAGATAGTGGGCATGTTCGGAGGCAATCCCATAGCCGTTTACAACCCCGAATCGTCTGGCAAGCGGGCCATAGCCCAGAAACTCAAACGCCAGGGACGCGTAAACTTCATTACCCCGGCCGTTTATACCCAGGATTCGCGCACCTTCGCCATTGTCAAGGCCATCGTGGACAAGATCAAGGCGGAAGAAGACCTCCGCAACCTTGCGGCCTCCAGGGGTTGACATTTTGTCAATGGAATATTATTTGAGTTACGGTTCAGCGGATTAACTGAACCGTTTTTTATTATGGCAAAAGAAAAACTGCAGGGAAAGATCGGCGTAACCACCGAGAACATCTTTCCGGTAATCAAACAATTCCTATATTCCGATCACGAAATATTCCTGCGCGAACTCGTCGCGAACGCAGTTGACGCAACCCGCAAGCTCCAGACCCTCGCTTCCAACGGAGAGTTCAAGGGCGAACTCGGGGATCTTAAGGTAGAAGTTGAGCTGGACGAGAAGAAGAAGGTCCTCCGCATCATCGACCACGGCATAGGAATGACCGCGGACGAGGTTGACCGCTATATCAATCAGATAGCCTTCTCCAGTGCCGGAGAATTCCTGGAGAAATACAAGGACCAGAACATCATAGGGCACTTCGGCCTGGGCTTCTACTCCGCATTCATGGTGGCTGAGAAGGTCACCATCGAGAGCCTCTCCTGGCAGGATGGCGCCAAGGCTGTCAAATGGAGCTGCGACGGCTCGCCGGAATACAGCATGGAAGACGGTCGCAAGTCGGATCGCGGCACCGTGGTCACCCTGCATCTGGACAAGGACAGCGACGAATTTGCTCAGAAGGGCCGCATCGGTCAGCTCCTGAGTAAATACTGCAAGTTCATGCCGGTTCCGGTCGTATTCGGCAAAAAGACCGAATGGAAGGACGGCAAGGAGGTTGAGAAGGACGAGGATAACGTTATCAACAATATCGATCCCATCTGGACCAAGGCCCCGGCCGATCTCAAGGACGAGGACTATCAGAAGTTCTACAAGGCCCTCTATCCTTTCGAGGAGGAGCCCATGTTCTGGATACACCTCAACGTCGATTATCCTTTCAACCTCACGGGAGTGCTGTACTTCCCCAAGATCAAGGAGCGCATGGCCATCGACCGCAACAAGATACAACTCTATTGCAACCAGATGTTCGTGACCGACCACGTGGATAACATCGTGCCGGACTTCCTCACCCTGCTCCACGGCGTGATCGACTCCCCCGACATCCCGCTGAACGTCAGCCGCAGTTACCTTCAGAGCGACGCCAATGTAAAGAAGATCAGCACTTACATAACCAAGAAGGTGGCTGACCGTCTGGAGGAGATTTTCAAGGAGCAGCGCGCGCAGTACGAGGAAAAGTGGGACAACCTCAAGCTCTTCATAGAGTACGGTATGCTTTCGGACGAGAAGTTCTGCGAACGCGCACTGAACTTCGCCCTGTTCAAGAACACCGACGGAAAATACTTCGGATTCGAGGACTACCGCAAGGCCGTGGAAACCCAGCAGACCGACAAGGACAAGAAGGTAGTGTACCTTTACGCCACCGACACCGAGACCCAGTACACCCAGATAGAGGCCGCCAAGAAGCTCGGATACGACGTGCTGCTGATGGACTGCGAACTGGACGCACACTTCGTGAATCTGCTGGAGCAGAAGCTGAAGGACACCCGTTTCGCACGCGTGGATTCCGACTCGGTGGACAACCTCATCCCCAAAGCCGACAAGGTTAAGCCCGAGATGGCGGACGACGACAAAAAGAAACTCGAGGAAATGTTCAAGGCCGCCCTGCCTGAAGGAGCGGAATACTATGTGGAACCCGAGAACCTCGGGGAGCAGTCCGCACCCGTGCTGATCACCCGCAACGAATTCATGCGCCGCTACCGCGATATGAGCGCACTGGGCGGAGGCATGAACTTCTACGGCAGCATGCCGGAGACCTTCGACATAAAGGTCAACATGGAGAACCCGCTGATCGCACGCATCTGGAAGGCACGCAAAGACGACGCGGACAGCGCCGCGGCGGATTTCGCAGCCGCAAATCCCCAGTTGCGTCAGGTAGTGGACCTGGCCCTGCTGGCTAACGGCCTCCTGAAAGGAAAGGCCCTCGCTGACTTCATAGCACGCAGCGAGGAACTGCTCAAATAAGCCTTAGCGAAAGGGCATAAAAAATCGGACCCGCAAAAGGCCGACCTTAAAATGTAGGGGAGGCCGTTGCGGGTCCGGTTTATAAATACGTTACCCTAGATGAAGATGTACTTGCAGATGAACAGGGCCGCGAGTACCCACATGGTGACGGAAATCTCCTTGAACTTGCCGGCTACTGCGTGGCAGAGAACATAGGAAATAACACCGAGGAGGATACCGTCGGAGATGCTGTAAGCAAGAGGCATCATGATGATGGTGACGAATGCAGGGATGGCCTTGCAGTAGTCTTCCCAGTGGATGGTCTTGATAGACGGCATCATCATCACACCAACTATGATGAGAGCGGGAGCGGTAGCTGCGCTGGGGATCGCCAGGAAGATAGGGCTCAGGAAGAGAGCCAGGGCGAACAGCACTGCGACAGAGAAGGCTGTGAGGCCGGTACGGCCGCCTTCACCAACGCCGGAAGCACTCTCGACATAGGTCGTGGTGGTGGAAGTTCCGAAGCAGGCACCTGCGATGGTGGCGATGGAGTCCGCGAGGAACATCTTCTCCACTCCGGGGATCTCGTCGTTGCCCTTCTCGATAAGGCCGGCGCCCTGGTGCACACCGATGATGGTGCCCATGGTGTCGAACATATCGATGAAGAGGAAGGTGAACACTATTGCAAGCATATCCCAGCTGAGGATGCTGCTCCACTCGAACTGGCAGAAGATGGGAGCTACGCTGTCAGGCAGGGAAACTACCTTCGAGGGAAGGGTCGTGATGGCTGCGCCGGTTGCGGGATCCTTGATGAAGATACCGATGACGGCGGTGATGAGGATGCCCCAGAGAATGCCTCCGCGGACCTTTGCCATAACGAGACCGGCAGTGATGAACAGGCCGATGATACCCACGAGAGCCTTACCCTTGGTGATTGCGCCGAGGCCGACCAGGGTTGCACCGTTATCCACGATGATACCTGCACCCTGCAGGCCGATGAAGGCGATGAACAGGCCGATACCTGCACCGATTGCCTTCTTCAGCGTTCCGGGGATGGCGTTGATGAGCCATGTACGAACCTTCGTTACGGTGAGCACGAGGAAGATAATACCCTCGATGAACACTGCGGTGAGTGCGAACTGCCAGGGTTTACCCATGCCGAGGCATACGGTAAATACGAAGAAGGCGTTCAGGCCCATGCCGGGAGCAAGGGCGAAAGGCTTCTTGGCATAGAGGGCCATCACCAGGGTACCCACGATGGCAGCCAGTGCGGTGGCGGTAAATACCGATCCGCCGGGCATGTCGAGGGCACTGAAGATGCCGGGGTTGACGGCCAGGATATAGGCCATCGTGAGGAAGGTGGTGAGACCCGCAAGGATCTCCGTGCGCACGCTGTGCTTCGAACTGTCGAAGCCGAACGCTTTAGCAAGGAAGTTTGCCATTGTACCGAACTCCTAGATTAGAAAATCCACTTGGTACCGAAGCAGGGACGGGCATAGAATCCGTCGTAACCAGCGAAGTTGAGGGAGAGCTCGACCTCGGTGCCGACATGGAGATTGTCAACGCCGAAGAGTTTGCCTACGTTGTACCAGAGCTGAGGCTCGGAAATGAAGACGTACTTGCGCTCCTTGATGGTGGAAGGATCGGCCCAGTTGCACTCGGCAAAGTTGACCACGTTCTCACCCCATACATCGGCGAAGCCGCTGAAACGGAGGCCTTCCACGCCGAAGATGTCCTGCATGCCCCATACGAAGGTGAACTGCACGGGGATGTCAGCCTTCACGCCACGGCTGTAGGTCTTGCCGAGGAGCTTGAAGTTGAAGGTATTGCTGAAGTCATCGTTGTGCATGAAGTAGTCCACACCGAACAGGAAGTTCTGGTTGACTCCTACAAGGCCGTTGTACTCCACCTGCAGGCTGAGGGGGGCGAGTTTGCTGTCCTGCCAGAAGTTGAGGCACCTTGCGATTTCCATGTAGGATCCGCTGGGAGCCTGGTTGTGTTTCTTTTTGGGGATGTCAGTCACCTTCTTGTTGTAATCGTAGTCGATGAAGAAGAAGGTGTTGCCCCACTTGTCACCGTAGAAACCCTCGAGGGTGGTGGTGAAGTGGTCACGATCTTTTCCAAAGTCATAGAACGTTTGGAGGTTGGTCTGGGCCTTGACTCCTTGAGCAAAGGCAAGCGCTGCAATAGCAACGGCGAAAATAGTTTTTTTGGACATAAAATGTAATTTATGAACAGAATATAATTAATAAAATGGGTTATCTCTCAGAGAGTTTGAGTATAGCGCTAACCTCCACGTCCTCCGGGATAGGAGCGCTGCGCGGCACGTCGGTAATATCGATAATAAAGTTGGCGTAAACGGCCTTGGGGCCGAAATGCCTGATAAGGCGGATAGCTGCGGAAGCGGTGCCACCGGTGGCAAGGATATCGTCGTGCAGGAGCACCACGTCGTCCGGACCGATAGCGTCGGCATGGATCTCGATGGAATCGGTGCCATATTCCTTCTGGTACGATTCCCTCAGGGCCGTGGAGGGTAGCTTGCCCGGTTTGCGCACGGGCACGAAGCCGGCACCGAGCCTTGCAGCCACCGCGGCACCGGCTATGAATCCGCGGGACTCTATGCCGGCTACCTTTGTAATACCCTTGTCCTTGTAAATGGCGCAGATACGGTCCAGCACCTCGTTGTAGGCGACGGGATCCTTGAACAGCGTGGTCACGTCAAAGAACTGGATTCCCTTTACCGGGAAGTCCGGCACTATGCGAATGCTGTCAGCGAGTTGCTTGTCTGTCATCATTTGTCCTCGAGACGGTTGACTTCGAAATCGACGGACTTGTCGCCAAGTGCGTTCTTTCCGAACTCATAATCCTTACCGGGCAGGACCGCATTCAGGATGATACCCACAAGTGCACCAACTGCAAGGCCTGAAAGTTTGGTAAAGCCGAGATCCAGGCTGCCGGCGGCGCTGTAGGAAATACCGATGGACAGCACAAGGATGAGGGCCATTACCAGAACGTTGCGGGATGCCTTGAAGTCAACCTGGTTCTCAACCACGTTGCGGACACCCACAGCCGAAATCATACCGTAGAGCACGAGCGATACGCCTCCGATGGTAGCGGCGGGCATTGCACCGATAAGTGCGGAGAACTTCGGGCAGAAGGAAAGGATGATTGCGAACACCGCAGCGATGCGGATCACCCTGGGATCGTATACCTTGGTAAGGTTGAGCACGCCGGTGTTCTCACCGTAAGTCGTGTTTGCGGGAGCTCCGAACAGCGAAGCCAGGGCCGTTGCAAGACCATCGCCCATGAGGGTGCGGTGCAGACCCGGATTCTCAAGATAGTTGATGCCGGTAGTGGAAGAGATGGCGCACATATCTCCGATGTGCTCCATCATAGTCGCAAGCGAGATGGGGATGATGGCGATGATAGCCGCCACGATGAGTCCCCAGTTCGGATTGGAAAAGACCGAGATGGCGGTGTTTTCCCACTTTACGGGAAGGCCGACCCAGGCTGCTTCCTTAACTGCGCTGAAGTCGCACAGACCGAAGCAGGCGGCCACTATATAGGAACCCAGCACGCCGAGCAGGATGGGGATGATCTTGATCATGCCCTTGCCCCAGATGTTGCACACGATGATGATGGCGATTGCAAGCAGGGCTATCCACCAGTTGTTGCCGCAGTTATTGATTGCGGAACCGGAGAGGATGAGTCCGATGGCGATGATGATGGGTCCGGTAACGATGGGCGGGAAATAACGCATTACCTTCTGAGGGCCGAAGGCTGCGAAAAGACCTGCCAGGATGAAGTAGATGAGACCCGCGCAGAACACGCCTATGCATGCATAAGGCAGAGCCTGTGCCTGGGTGAGACCGCCGGCCATACCCATCTGGACCACTGTGGCATAGCCTCCGAGGAAGGCGAACGACGATCCCAGGAATGCGGGCACCTTGAGTTTGGTGCAGAGGTGGAAGATGAGGGTACCGAGTCCTGCGAAGAGCAGGGTTGCGGACATCGAGAGACCTGTGATGACAGGTACCAGAACTGTGGCTCCGAACATTGCGAACATGTGCTGGAGCCCGAGGGTGAGCATCTTCCCTTTCCCCAGGGAGCGGGCATCGTAAATGCCTTCAACTTGCGACTTTGACATATTATTACTTGATTGGTTTGGTTTTATTCCCACTCTATTGTTGCCGGCGGTTTGGAACAAATGTCGTACACCACCCTGTTAACACCTTTTACCTTACGTATGATGGCATCGGACACAGATGCGAGGAAGTCGTAAGGCAGCCTCGCCCAGTCGGCGGTCATGCCGTCCACCGAGGTTACAGCCCTCAGGGCCACGCAGTTTTCGTAAGTGCGCTCATCCCCCATGACTCCCACGCTCTTGATGGGCAGAAGGATTGCACCGGCCTGCCAGACCTTATCGTACAGGCCCTCACGATGCAGCGCGTCGATGAATACCGCGTCAGCTTCCTGCAGTATCGCAACCTTCTCCGGAGTCACCTCGCCCAGTACACGGATGGAGAGGCCGGGTCCCGGGAAGGGATGGCGGCCGAGTATCTCAGGAGCAAGGCCAAGGGCCTTTCCTACGCGGCGAACCTCGTCCTTGAACAGGAGACGAAGCGGCTCCACCACCTTGAGTTTCATATCCTTGGGCAGTCCGCCCACATTATGATGGCTCTTTATGGTAGCCGATGCACCAGGTACCGCAGAGGACTCTATCACATCGGGATATATGGTACCCTGCGCCAGCCAGCGCACGTTTTCTATCTTTTCCGCCTCGGCGTTGAACACCTCCACGAAGTCGCGTCCGACTATCTTGCGTTTCGCCTCCGGCTCCGTCACCCCGGCAAGGTCGCCCAGGAAACGATCCGCGGCGAGGACACCGCGTACATTCAAACCCATTCCCATGTAGGAGGCAAGCACGCTGTCGAACTCATCCTTACGCAGTAGGCCGCTGTCCACGAAGATGCAGTGAAGCCTGGGACCTATTGCCTCGTGCAGTAGCAGGGCGGCTACCGACGAATCCACTCCCCCGGAAAGACCGAGCACCACATTGTCATTGCCCAGGGTCTCGCGGAGAGACTTGACCGTAGCCTCGATAAAGTTGGCGGGGGTCCACTCGCCCTTGCACCCGCAGATGCCGCGCACGAAATTTTCGAGCACGCGGCGTCCTTCTTCGGTATGATGGACTTCCGCGTGGAACTGTATCCCCCACACCGGCTTGCCGTCCACACGAAAGGCGGCGTTGCTCACCGAAGGAGTTGACGCTATGGAATGGAAGCCCTCCGGAAGGCGCGTTATAGTGTCGCCATGGCTCATCCATGCCAGCGACGAAGCCTTTACCCCCTTCATCAAAGGGTCGGATGCATCCTCCACGCTGAGACTGGCCCGTCCGTATTCGCGGCCGTCACTCTGCTCCACCGAACCGCCGGCCTTCCATGCGAGCCACTGCGCTCCGTAGCATATACCGAGCACTGGAATTCCAGCAGGAATGGCTTCAAGGTCCGCCTGTGGAGCACCTTCGCTGCGGACGCTCGAAGGGCTGCCGGAGAATATCACCCCACGGACGGACGCATCGTAATGCGCCTTGTCGTAGGGAACAATCTCACAATAGACATTGAGTTCTCGCACGCGACGCCCGATAAGCATGGTGTACTGCGAGCCGAAGTCCAGTATGAGTATCTTTTCCGTCATTTGCTATAGTTGGGTGCAGGTTTCGCGATAGTAAGGTCGTGGGGATGGTTCTCTATGACTCCGTTGGAGGTGATGCGCACGAAACGCGCCTGCTTCAGGTCCTCGATCTTTCGGGCACCGCAGTATCCCATTCCCGAACGGACACCTCCCACCAGCTGGTAGATAATGTCGGCCACTTTTCCCTTGTAGGGGACGCGCCCGACAATCCCTTCGGGCACCAGCTTCATGGCACCTGTCTGGAAGTAGCGGTCGCGGGAGCCGGCCTCCATCGCATCGATGGAACCCATGCCACGGTATATCTTGAATTTCTTTCCGTTCTTGAAGTCTTCGAATATGTCACCCGGAGTCTCGTCCGCTCCTGCGAACATCGATCCGCACATCACGCAGGAGGCGCCTGCCGCGAGGGCCTTTACTATGTCGCCGCTGTAACGCAGACCTCCGTCGGCGATGATGGGGACACCGCTACCTTCCGCAGCCTCGGCGGCGTCGAAGATGGCGGTAAGCTGGGGAACACCAACACCGGCCACCACGCGTGTGGTGCAGATGGAACCGGGACCTATTCCCACCTTGACCGCATCGGCTCCGGCGTCAATGAGGGTACGGGTGCCCTCTGCCGTAGCTACGTTGCCTACGACAA
Source organism: uncultured Bacteroidales bacterium (assembly GCA_946187975.1). Taxonomy (GTDB): domain Bacteria; phylum Bacteroidota; class Bacteroidia; order Bacteroidales; family UBA932; genus Cryptobacteroides. Next base: position 11,364 of record CAMHTE010000025.1, read on the forward strand.
CATCAACCGAAGGGAACTTCGACTTGATCTTGCGGAGCGCGTCCACCACACCCTTGCTGTGCCCGTGGGCGGAATCGAGTACGAGGGCGTCCACTCCGGCATCGATAAGCTGCGATACGCGCGATACTGCGTCGGCGGTTATGCCAACTCCGGCGGCCACCTTGTACCCTGCGTCCTTAACTTTCCGGACCTCAGCCGCCTGCAGTTCCGCCGTCATATTCTTATGAAGAACCCCTATGCCGCCTTCTTTTGCAAGAGCTATGGCCATAGGGGCTTCTGTAACGGTATCCATCGCAGCCGAAGCTATAGGGATATCCAGAAATATGTTCTTCGTAAATTTTGATTGGAGGGAAACCTCCCGTGGAAGCACTTCGGACCATGCCGGAACCAGAAGTACGTCATCGAAGGTAAGACCTTCTTGAATAATGCGTTTTTCGATAAAGGACATTTTTACTAACTTCCAATGGACAAAGGTAAGTAAAATCCCCCCATCGTGCAAGCGCGGCAATATGTTTTTTAAACATTTTTTCCACAACCCGCGGAATGGCTATTCCAGCTCGAGGCCAAGGTCGGCGATAAGGGCTGCAACTTCCGAGTTTTCGAGGAAAAGCTTGAGATCGTTTGCGTTCATATCATTCTTCTTTATGTTCAGCACTGCAAAGGTACGACCCCGTTTTGTCAACTTTTGTCAATTTTAAAAATTTGCAAAAAAAATTCACAGGAGATATATTTGCAATGTGAAATACCACCTCAACTCGGCATACAAGCCCTCCGGCGACCAGCCGGAAGCCATCAGGCAGATCAGCGAGGCGCTCTCCGACGGGGTGCACGACATCTGCCTGCTGGGCGTGACCGGGTCGGGGAAAACCTTCACCATGGCGAACGTCATCGCCAACCTGCAGCGTCCGGCCCTCATCCTGAGCCACAACAAAACCCTGGCGGCCCAGCTCTATGGCGAGTTCAAGGCCTTCTTCCCCGAAAACGCGGTGGAATACTTCGTGTCGTACTACGACTACTACCAGCCCGAAGCCTATCTTCCCGTAACTGATACCTATATAGAAAAGGACCTCAGCATCAACGATCAGATAGAGAAACTCCGCCTCAGCGCAGCCAGCGCTCTCATGTCCGGTCGCAGGGACGTAGTCGTAATCTCGTCCGTATCCTGCCTCTACGGAATAGGCAACCCGGAAGACTGGCGTTCCCAGACCGTCACCCTGCACAGGGGCGAAACCCTCAGCCTCACCACATTCCTTTATAAACTGGTAGACTGCCTCTATTCCAGGACGGAGGTGGATTTCCGGCGCGGAACCTTCCGCGTGCGCGGAGACACCGTAGATGTATTCCTCGGAGGCGCCGACGAGGCCGTGCGGGTGGAATTCTTCGGAAACGAGATAGAGAGCCTGAGCCTGATAGATCCCGTGACGGGAGCCAGGATAGAAGCCCTTGAAAGCATTAATATCTACCCGGCCAATAACTTCGTCACCACGAGGGAACGTTCCATTGCGGCCGTGAGCCAGATCCAGGACGACCTCGTCAAGCAGGTGGATTACTTCAATAGCATTGGAAAGGGCTTGGAGGCCAAACGTCTGCAGCAGCGCGTCGAGAACGACCTGGAGATGATAAAGGAGATGGGATACTGCCCCGGCATAGAGAACTACTCCCGCTACTTCGACGGGCGCAAACCGGGCCAGAGGCCCTTCTGCCTCATAGATTATTTCCCGAAGGACTTCATAACCTTCATCGACGAGAGCCACGTCACACTCCCCCAGATACGGGGCATGTACGGCGGCGACCACTCCCGCAAGAGCGTGCTGGTGGAGTACGGTTTCCGTCTGCCAGCCGCCGCGGACAACAGGCCGCTCACCTTTGAGGAATTCGAAGCCATAACAGGGCAGAAGGTTTATGTGAGCGCCACCCCGGCCGACTACGAACTGCAGAAATCCGAAGGCCTGGTTGCCGAGCAGGTGGTGCGTCCCACCGGCCTGCTCGATCCCCCGATAGAGGTCCGTCCCATAGCGAACCAGGTGGACGACCTTGTGGAAGAGATACGCAAACGCGCGGAGGTGGACGAACGCGTGCTGGTCACCACCCTCACCAAACGCATGGCCGAAGAGTTGGACGGATACCTGCGCAAAATAGGCATACGCGTACGCTACATTCACTCGGACGTGGATACGACGGAGCGCGTGGAAATAATAGAGGATTTCAAGAACGGCCTGTTCGACGTGCTGGTGGGAGTGAACCTGCTCCGCGAGGGTCTGGACCTTCCCAGCGTGTCGCTCGTAGCCATACTCGACGCCGACAAGGAGGGCTTCCTTCGTACCACGAGGGCCCTTACCCAGACCGCAGGACGTGCCGCCCGCAACGTGAACGGCCTGGTGCTGATGTATGCCGACAAGATTACCCCTTCGATGGAGGAAACCATACGGGAGACCAACCGCCGGCGCACCAAGCAGATGGAGTACAACAAGCTACACGGCATCACTCCGAAGCAGATAGAAACCCGTTCCAACGCCCTCGCCGAAGAACTCGTATCGTCTAAGACCCTCAATCCGCGCATCGCCAACGGCACTACCGGACGCGTCAGCGCCCCCAATTCCTACGACGATCCCACCTACATTCCTAACCCTTCCGACCTCGGCCGCGGCAGCGTCAGCGTCGGATTCGGACACGATTCCAAACGGGAAAGCGCCTCGGCGTATGTGGACGGCTATGTCAAGGCCGACCTCGCAGCGGTGCTTCAGGATCCCGTCATCCGTTCGATGAGCCGCTCCCAGGTCGAGAAGATGATAGAAGAAGACCGGCGCCGGATGCAAAAATCCGCCGCCGATCTCGAATTCGCCGAAGCAGCCCGTTATCGCGATGAAATGTGGGCTCTCCAGCAGTATCTCAAAGTCTGGAAAGACTAGACTCCCCTATTACACGCAGGTATAACCACCGTCGACGGCGATGTTCTGGCCGTTGACATAGGTGCTTGCGGGCGATGCCAGGAAGAGGGCGCAGGTGTCGAGTTCCCCGCTCTTGCCGTAACGCTGCAGAGGGATGTTGGCCTTTGCGATGGACTGGAAGTAGTCGGAATCGAGGGTTGCGGTGGTGAGGTCGGTGTAGAAGTAACCCGGGCAGATGCTGTTGACGGTGATGCCGTGCTTGCCCCATTCGGCTGCGAGGGCCCTGGTGAGGTTCACCACGCCTCCCTTGGCTGCATGGTAGGGAGAGCTGCCGCAGATCATGTTGCCCACCAGTCCGTACATGGATGCGATGTTGATGATGCGTCCGTATCCGGCCTTTATCATTTCCTTTCCGAACTCGCGTGCGCAGATGAAGGTGCCGTAAAGGTCGATGTTCATCTCATGCTTGAACTGGTCGTCGGTGATTTCCTCGGCGGGAGCGACGGCTCCGGTTCCGGCATTGTTGACGAGGATGTCGACGCGGCCGAACTTCTCCATGGTGGCGGCCACAGCGGCCTTAACCTTCTCGGTATCGGTGATGTCGCAGCTGAAAGGCAGTACATCTACGCCGAATTCTTCGTGAATGGCCTTTGCATTCTCTTCGAGGAGATTCATGCGACGGGCAAGAAGAACGAGGTTGGCACCCTGGCTGGCAAATGCCTTTGCCATCTGGAGTCCGAGGCCGGTGGAGGCTCCGGTTACAACGGCCACGCGGCCGGTGAGATCAAAATAATTTTTCATTTCAGAAAAAATCTTTAGTTGTTTATAATGGTTGTTTTAATAGTCTTCATTAGAGAATAAGTGTCCCGCAGGCCTTCGAGGCCGTTGTACAGATCGGCCTTGCGGCCTTCCACGGCTTCTGCGAATTCGTGGATTTCCCCGAAGAAACCCTTGGTATAGACGGGGTTGCCCTGAATTACTGGAGAGAAGCGGTCCGGGGCGAAGATAACCCGCCTGCTGCCGCTGCCCAATCCGGCCTTTTCGAGAGGAATCCCAGCCAGATTGCCTGCCTTGGGAGTAAAGTACAGTTCCTCCGCCCTCTCGAGTTCATAAAGGCCCGAGGTGGTATTAACCGAAAGGCTCTCTTTGGCTCCGTCCCAGCTGTAATCAGTCGAAAGTTCCACGGTGCCCGTAATGCCCTTATGCTTCAGGGTAAGCAGAATGGTTTCCTTCGAAGGATGCTGGCACGAAAGGATCTCGGCCTTCCCGAAAAGATGACTGACAAGGCCGAGAGGATGTATGAAGAGCTCCGTAAGCGCGTCCCCTTCGGGATAAGCTCCGGTACAGTAATGGAGGTCGTAACTGATAAGCTTCCCCCTTCTGAGTCTCTGGCGAAGCATCCTCACCGCCGGTGCATGACGCTTCTGCATGCCTGCCACGGCTATGGGTGCGCCACCCTCGGCCGCAGCGGCAATCAGTTCCTCCAGTTCTTCGGCCGTACGGCACGGCGGCTTCTCCACGAACAGGGCCTTGCCAGCGAGCAGTACCTTTTTCGCTATGGCGAAATGTGCATCCGGCGAAGCCGAAACCAGCACTGCCTTTACATCAGGGTCGGCCAGGACCGTGGAAAGGTCGCATACCGCCTTCACGCCCGGGAACTTGGCCTGCACCAGGGCCGCCTTGCGTTCCGAACGCACGCAGATGTACTTGAGGGGAATCTGGAGATAGTGTATGACGGGATACAGATTGGCAAGGCTGTGACCGCCAATACCGACGAAGGCATAGGAAGCCTTGTAAGTTTCCTTAAGATATGCCTCGCTCCGGAGGCGCTTGTATCCGTCAATTATACCCATGGCGTTTGAAATACTGTTTGTAAGTAAGCGAGCTGTCGTCCGTCCATTTGTACTGCCCCCAGAACAGTTCCACTATGCTCTTGGGAAGGAACTTCTCGAGATTACGCAAGAGGATGATGTCGTATTTGCGGTGGAAATTAATCCAGCAGGCGTTGCAGTTGCATTTGTGGTAGCGCTGCACCTCGCGGGTGGCCCGGCTGTTGAAAATGGTGTCCAGGCTTTCGCGGTGAATGTTGCCGAGCACTACTCCCAGGTTCTGGCATACGGGAACGTCGCCGTTGCTGTGTATGACAAGGCTGTTGCGTATGCTGCGGCAGGGCAGTTTAAGCCGGCCGCTGCGCCACTCCTCGTAGAGCGCCACGAAGTCGAAGTTCTCGGAAGTGCCGTGTATGCTTTGAGGGATTCCCTTAACGAAGTCTTCGGCGGCTATGAGGTCCGCACCCGGATCGAAGTACGCCATTGTTCCGTAGATGCCTATGCGTATGTCCAGGCCGTAACGCTTCGCCACGCCTATTACGTGGTCCATGTCCTTGAAGCTGTTCCAGGGGGTAAGGCAGAACATGAGCGAGATGGGAATCTCGTCCTTCAGGGCCTCTATCAACTCTATGACCTTGTCGTATCCGTCCACCCCGCGCACCTTTTTGTACGACTCAGGGTCCCCGTCCAGCGAGATATACAGCCTTACGGGCTTGTATTTGCGGACTGCGTCAATCACCTTCGATGTGGCGAGACCGTTGGTAAGCAGGGTATAGTTCGGATGGTTGGCCTGCAGCCATTCCAGGATCTGTCCCGCCTGGGGATGAAGCACGAATTCGCCGCCCTCCAGTCCGACGACGGTACGGCGCGTTACGCAACGGCTGCCGACTATTGCCTTAATATCGTCGAGGGAGAGGCTTTCGTGGGGCTTTTTCCAGATGGAGCAGTGGGAACATCGCGACTGGCACACGGTCGTGGCGTAGATCATCAGCTGACCCAGCTTCTTGTGCGACGGCCTCAGCGTGTTGTTGAGGTAGAGCAGACCGTTGTGCAGATAATCCCCTGTCTTATACATTATCTGCAAATATAGGTATTTTCTTTCACGTTTTTTATTATTAAGTTTGTGGAACGATGGAAGAACTTGTACGCAAGGCACGCGAAGCCGCGCTAAGCGTTCTCGGAGACGAGAAGCGCAGCGACGGGACGCCCTTTATGGGGCATCCCGACGCCGTCGCCCGCATAGCGGCCGACGAACTCGGCCTCCCGGCCGAGTGCTGCGCTGCCGTCTATCTCCACGAGGCGACCAGGGAGCATAAAGACCTCGATATCAGCGCTTTCCCTGCCGACGTTCTCCTAATGGTCGACGGGCTCAACAAGATCTCTACCATCAAACCAAAAGACACCAGGCTCGAGGCTGAGAAATACAAAAAGCTCATAGTCCAATACTCCGCCGACCCGCGCGTTACGGTGCTCAAGATCGCCGACCGGCTGGAGGTGATGCGTAACCTTGCCATCTTCCCGAAAAGCGCCCGCGACCAGAAGATACTGGAAACCCTCATGCTCTACATTCCCCTCGCCCACCAGCTGGGGCTGTACAACATAAAGAGCGAACTCGAGGATATCTACTTCCGCCACGCCGACCCGGAGCAGTACCGTGCAATTACGAATAAACTGAAAGCTACCGAGCGCGACCGCGAACGCCTGATGGCGGAATTCATCGAGCCGCTGAAACACAAGCTTTCCGATGCCGGCATAGTCTACAAACTGAAGATACGCACCAAGACCGCCTACTCCATCTACCGTAAGATGCAGGTGCAGAAGGTGCCGTTCGAGGGGGTCTTTGACGTGTTCGCCATACGTTTCATAATCGACTGCGAACAGGACCCGAAACTCGAAAAGGACCTCTGCTGGAAGGTCTATTCCTACGTTACCGAAGAATACGAGCCTGATACCTCCCGCCTGCGCGACTGGCTCACGACTCCACGCCCCAACGGTTACGAAAGCCTGCATATCACCGTCAAGAACAAGCGCGGCGCATACGTGGAGGTACAAATACGTACCAAGCGCATGGATTACGAGGCCGAGAACGGGCAGTCCGCCCACTGGGCCTACAAAGGCATGCAGCACGAGGCCAATATGGACCGCTGGCTCAAGAGCGTTCGTTACGCCCTCGAGCATCCTGCCGACACCAAGCCGGAAGACCTTCCCCAGCCTCCGAGCAAGGAAATCTTCGTCTTCACGCCGACGGGCGAGCTCCGCATACTCTCCGCCGGAGCGTCGGTGCTGGATTTCGCCTTCAATATCCACACTAACGTCGGCATCCACTGTACCGGCGGAAAAATCGGAGGCAAGGCAGTATCCATACGCGAAAAGCTGCACACCGGCGACACGGTAGAGATTCTCACCTCGCGTAACCAGAAGCCCAATCGCGACTGGCTGGGCTACGTGGTAACCTCAAAGGCGCGCACAAAGATCAAACAGGAACTCGACGCCGAGGAACGCAAGGCTGCCGCCGACGGACGCGAACTTCTGGAAAGGCGTCTGAAGAACTGGAAACTTGAATGGCCCGATGATCTCCAGCAGGAGTATATGAAGGCCCATAAATACACTTCAGTACTGGGCTTCCTCGCCGACATTGCAAGGGAGATTATCGACCCTGCGGACATCAAGGCCTTCATCCTGCGCCACGGCGAAAGCACGGCCCGGCCCGACGACACCCAGGCTTCAAATCTCCAGCGGAGTGCCGGCTTCAACTCAGGAGGAGACGAAATACTGGTCATCAACGCCCGCAACGTCAAGGGTCTCGAATATAAACTGGCAAAATGCTGCAACCCTGTGTTCGGCGATGACGTATTCGGTTTCGTCACCCGCACCGACGGCATCAAGATACACCGTATGAGCTGCCCCAACGCTGCCCAGCTGATGGAAAAATACCCATACCGCATCCAGAAAGTGGTCTGGCAGGACAACGCCGCCTCCGGCGACTTCCAGGTCACGCTCTCCATCACCGCGGAACGCGAACAGAGTTCGATAGCGTCGATCATGGATGTCATCAGCCAGTTTAAGGCCTCAGTCCGCTCGTTCAACGTCAACGAGAGCCTGCGCGGCAGTAGCTACGACATCTCCGTACGGCTTCTGGTACCGTCGAACACCGAACTGGACAAGATTATCTCCCAGATCGGCAATCTCAAGAATATAATAAAGGTAAAACGGCTTTAATCGCCGGAACTAGCGTCCGAAACGGGCCTCGTATGCCTTCTGGTATTCGCGGCCGTTGCGACTATGTTCGGCAAAAGTGCGTGCGAAGCGATGCAGGCCGTTGAAGGAAGGGTCGGCACAGAAAAAGAGGTATCCGTCTGCGGTGTCCGGGTTGAGCACCGCATCCAGATAAGCCTTGTCGGGGACTGAAATAGGTCCCGGAGGGAGTCCCGTATTAATGTAGGTATTATAGGGCGACTTTATCCGAAGGTCCGCATTCAGGATACGCGTCTTCTTGTAATCGAATAGGAATGCCACCGTAGGGCAGCTTTGCAACTTCATCCCCTTGCGCAGCCTGTTGACATACACTCCGGCGAGCTTTGCGAAATCTTCCTGCCTGTTGCTTTCGCCCTTAACTATGGATGCCAGTATGGAAACGTCCATCTTGGAAAAGCCCAGCTTGCGTGCTTTGGCTATGCGCTCCTTGTTCCAGAAGGCATCGTAGGCCTTTTTCTGGCGCATCAGTATCTCATCAACCGAAGCGGTCCAGTACATCTCGTAGGTGTCCGGGATGAACATGGCGAAAGCGGTGGTGGAATTGAAGCCGTAGCGTCCGAGCAGCGAGTCGTCGCAGAGAGCATCCGCCACGTCCGCCGAATCCACCATCATCTGCGAAGCTATCCTGGCTGCAAGCGTCCCCTTGAGCCTTGCGGCGGGGATTGTCAGCTGCACGGGCGTCTGCCAGCCGTTATTCAGCATGCGGGCAATATAGGCGCTGGTCTGACCGTTGCGTATCTCGTAATGACCGGGCTTCATGTACTCCTCCACCCTGTGGTCGCGGAAAGCGCGGCGGAGGCTCCTGGTCCGGTGCACAACAGTATCCAGCCTCTCACATACGGACTGCGGCGTATCGCCGGGATACACATACAGGTCCACACCCATGCGGACATTGGGCAACTTATTGTCCGACAGATAATTGACCGCTTTGGGGAGAATCACTGCGAGCACGATTGCAAGCAGTGCGCAGGCCAGACGTGTTACAATGCCCGTGGTCTTCATTTCATCTTCTTAAGATAAACACGGTCGCCCTCCGCAGGGACGTAATCCGCGGGAAGATTATTGTATTTGAGCAGGCTCTTCATCTTCACCCCGAAACGCTGGCTGACTGCCCAGAGACTTTCCGGCTTGTCGCCGAATACGTACATGGGAAGTCCGTCGGCGGCCCTGTTCCGTTTGGAGCGGAGATAGACTATTTCTCCGGGAGCAAGGGTCCTGTCGGAAGCAACGTCGTTGAAAGCAAGTATTTCCCGCAGGAAAAGCTTGTACTCAGCCGCTATCGAAGCATAGCTGTCACCTGCCTCGGCATAGATGCACAGCACCTTGTTATTCTTGTATTCGGGACGGTTCAGACTCACCGTATAATGCTCGCCGGAACGCACCGGGACGCTCTCCAGAGCCTTTTCCTCGATCTTGCGCGGCGCCTGTGGCATGGCCTCGACCGGTATGCCGGAATCGAAGCGGTAAAGGGAGTAATCCTCTATCAACTTTATCAGCTTGTCGGCATATTTGGGATCGGTGGCGTATCCTGCCTTCTTCAGGCCCTTTGCCCAACCCTTATAATCTGTGGGAGCAAGCTCGAAGAGGGATTTGTACCTGTCCTGATAGCGGAGGAAGTCGGAATGGTCGCGGAACGACTCATCCGCACTCTTATAAACGCGGAAGCACTCCCCCTTTGCATCGTCGTCGCGGTATGTACGCCCGCCCGTCCAGTTGCGGTGGCATTTGATACCGAAGTGGTTGTTGGCCTCACTGGCAAGGGTGGAGAGCCCGTAACGCGACTCCAGCATTCCCTGGGCCAGCGTGATGCTTGCCGGCACCCCGGAACGCATCATTTCGGCTATGGCCATGGAGGAATAGCTGTCGATATACTGTTGCTGAGGCGTGGTGTCGGCTGCGAAGGCCGTCACGAAAGCCAGGATCAGGAGTGCTGCAAAACGTTTCATTCTGTGCGAATATACTCAATTTCGAAGACATCTCCATCATTGGCAAGGACGCTTTCGGGGAAAACCCTGCGGCATTCCTCGAGATATTCATCCATATCCTTGATCCGTGAGGAATAATGTCCCAGCAAAAGCCTGCCAGCACCGGCATCCAGTGCGCAACGCGCGGCCTGAGTGGTAGTAGAATGGAAATACTGGGATGCCTTATCGGCGAAGCTCTCGGGATAGGTAGCTTCGTGGTACAGCAGGTCCACACCTTTCACCCACTCTGCCAATTCCGGGAACGGTGCGGTGTCGGAGCAATATGCGTACGACCTCGGTTTCCAGGGATTGCGGCGGGGTTCAACCACCTCGTCGAAACGGTAACCGTAGCACTCTATTTTGTGGTTCAGCGGGAAGGCGGTCACCCGCACATGGCGGAATGCCTTGGGCATCTCGCTGGAGGGCTGCTCCTCCGCCGTGGCCTCTGGCTCACTCGGCAAGGTATCCGACGGCCCCGCAACTACGACCGGCTCTTTTGCGCTGATGGGATGAAACACGATGCCGTAGCCCAGCCCTTCGCCGAAGAAGGACATGAAGAACTTCAGCACGGGTCCCAGGTTGGCAGGCCCGTATATATGCAGGTCTGCGGTCCTGTGATACAGCGACATGGTCGAAAGCAGGCCGAAGAGGCCGAAGACGTGGTCGCCGTGAATGTGCGAGATGAACACCGCCTCTATCTTGACGAAGGAGAGGTGCTCCTGGCGTATGCGCTGCTGGGTGCCCTCGCCGCAATCCAGCAAAAGCAAGCGCCCGTGCACGGAAAGTGCCTGGGCGCTTGGGTTTCTGTCCGAAAAGGGCAGAGCCGAAGCCGTGCCCAATATCGTAACGGTGAAGTTCATCTACTCGCCTTTCTCAAGCTTTTCCTTGAGAGCCGCGAGGGCGTCGATATCGCCGAGAGTCGTCTTTTCGACGTTCTTGTTGATGTTCTTCACGGCCTTGCCGGTAGCGGCGGCCTCAGTGGCGGCAGCCTTCTCCTTAACCTCCTGATAAGTGCGGAGGTGGCTGAGGAGAATCCTGTGGGTGCTGCGACGGAGCTCGATCACCTTGAAGGGGAGGGTTTCTCCGACAACAGCCTGCTTGCCGTCTTCCTTGAGGAGTTCGCGGGTGAATGCGAAACCTTCGGCACCTTCGAGG
>CAMHTE010000026.1 GCA_946187975.1 uncultured Bacteroidales bacterium
CGCTTCATCCTGCGTACGAACACGGAATCCTGTACCATCGCCTTAAGGCCGGCATGCTTTGCCGCAAGCGAGGCCTCGGCAACGGTCATATTGGTAAAATCGGGAACAGTGTATTCCTTGTTGTGCTGGGTAATCACTCCCAGCAATATATTGACTCCCAGTACGATGACGAGCACGAAACCTACCGCCAACACAAGGTTGCGGACGATCCAGTTCTGCCAGAGGCTGCTTTTCTGCTTTTTATCTGCCATAACACACAAAGATAGACATATTTTTCTATCTTTGAGAAAAACACTGTTATGAACAGATCATTACCTTCTTTGTTTGTCTTATGCTACCTTTTCATCTCTGGCCCTATTGCTGGCCAGGAAGAGTATTCTCTTCACAGTGCATTGACCGAGGGCATCTTCAACCCGACGACGCCGGAAGTGGCAACAATGGAGAAATATGGGAATACGGAACTGTCCCTGTTCACTGGCCGTATCTGTCCAGAGATACCGTTATATGTTTACAAAGACAATGATTTTGAGATACCTATAAAGTTGACATACAACTGCAACGGGTTCAAGCCGGGGATGGCGGACGGGATTACGGGATACGGATGGGGGCTGAATGCGGGCGGAGCCATAACGAGGGAAGTGCGCGGTCTGCCGGACGAAGCGATGTGGCGTACTTATCGAAGCAAATCCCACGGAGACCATACGTTGCAGGACATGCTTCACATCCTTTCAGCCCTCGATTCGGTGGATACTTATACCATAAGTCAGGTAATGCGCCAGTTTTCGTTCATGAAATCGGTGAACGTGGACGGATATGCGGCGGTACATGACAGTTCATACGCCGTGGGAGGATACGACGTTGCCTATACCGGGGAGTTCGCAAATGACTATATGCTCACTCGCGTGGCGCTCCCGGACAGCGTGTACCATCATGTCGAAACCGAGCCGGATATCTACCACTTTTCTTTTCCGGGTTACAGCGGCTCTTTTATACTACTTCCCAACCACCGCGTACTCGTCACGGAATCATCTACCCCTGCCGGGGAGATTTCCGTAGAATACCAGTGGAACAGGAGCCAGCCGCTTGCGGGTACATTCATCATCTCTACGGGGGACGGGACCGTCTATACCTTCGGCTGCCGGGAAGAGATAGACTCATATGATCCCGCATCATCCGGCGACCACGAAGACAGGCACCTGATATCCGCATGGAAGCTGACCTCGATACAGACGCAGGCCGGCCGTACCGCTCAGCTCAACTACGAAGAATACTATTGCGAGGAAGACATTTCCTATCTGCCCTATCTTACCATCGACCATGTGACCATGGAACAGGACGGAACATTCAAAAAGCTCTGGCTGCAGGGTGAAGACCCCTATCTCATGGATATCGGTACGCTTGTCAATACAAACCAGGACAAATACCTGAAAAGCATAGTCATTGACGGGCGCGCGGACATAAGTTTCTCTTACGGAAGGGTAAGCAACGGGGAACCTCTGCTGCTGGAAGGGGTTTCCGTACGGAACATGGACAGTACTGTTGTACGCAGCTGCTCGCTTTCCTATGCCAGACTGTCACAGTCGGGGACATACAACATACTCAGGAGCGTACATGTATCCGGACAGGGGACGTTCTCCATGTCCTATTATGGCGAAGGGGGCCCTGTGCCTGCCAGGAATACTCCGGCCACGGACTGGTACGGTTATTACTCCGGTTCGTCCTCATGGCATGTCAGCCAGCATTACAATACCAACGACCTGCTGTCCTGTGCACAGTACATGAAGTACGCAAGACACTCCTATAACACTGACTGTTCCAGAATCGGCATGCTGAGGAGCATAACCTATCCGACAGGAGGGAAGACCTCTTTCACTTATGAACAGAATACATACGGTCGCATGTTCTCCACGAACCAAGCCCCCACTTCCGGAACCCCCACGGGAGGATTACGGATACACTCTGTGCAGGATTACGATTCTGACGGTCGCATGATAAGGATCCGGTCTTACCAGTACGAAATGGAGGACGGGGCATGTTCGGGAGTGCTTCTCCAGGCCCCGAGCGTTTACTACAAATATAAGATTGAGGCCCTGTATTTCAATATCCTCCGGGAATGTGTCACCAGCAGCAGCGGGGTGGGATTCAGCAAGGACAGCCACATTGAATACCCACGTGTGGTGGAGACGGTATCTGGCGACGGAAAAACTGCTGTGAACGAATACCGCTATGTATCAGGTACCTATGGCCGGTCTACCGAACAATACTCCTCAGCGGCTTCTTCTCCAATAGAGAATCACCAGTGGTTGTTCAGTTATCAGAATATGGGGTCGGAGAGCAACGAAGGCGAGAACCACAGGAGCAGTCCCCTGAAAGGAAGACTGGCGTCCGAGAGGAACTACTCCGGCAGCATATCTCCAGGGAGTCTTATTCGTAAAAGGGAATACACTTATCATACCTATCCCTTCCATTTTACTGATGCTTTGTTCCTTACGTTCAACGCCGTGCTTGGCGCACGCTTCGTCAACCGGGACGTGTCTACGAGTTCGGCCTACACCTTTCTCGAGTCGGAGATCGAGTACGACGGATACGGACGCCCCATAACAGAAATACAGAAGATGCAACGGGTCAATCCGCTTGGCAGGACGGGAAGACTCTCACACGTCGACAGCGAAGGCCGGACGGTAACGGACACCATTACATACCATCCTTCCAGGCCCGCCTTCATCACGGAGTCCCGCCGGCTCACCGGAGGTCTCGTGTCTTCGGCAACCAGATACGACTACGACTCCCTCCTTGTAGGAAACCATACACCTATCCTGCCGGTACAGATCAGCGAGGGGAGGATCCAGGGAGGTGTCCTGTATGGATTCACCCCCACCCTGCATATAGATACCTATGACTCCTGGGGCAATCCGACCAGGACCAGGAACGCGGTCGGGGATGCCATCGACTGGCAATGGGGTTATTCCGGGCAGTACCTTACCCGCAAATCTGAAGGTGGGTTAATAACCACCTGGACATGGATCCCGCTTGTGGGGGTGAGCAGCGTGACGCAGCCGAACGGGAGCACGACCACGTATGAATACGACGACGTCGGCCGGCTGAAGGCCGTGTACGACACCGCGGGGAACAAGTTGGAGCAGTATTTCTACAACGTTTCGTCGGACAACAATTCGGGGGTTGGCTTATGAACACTCAGTCACGCATATGCATCGCAGCGGCCTGCCTCCTGTCATGGCTGGCATCGTCCTCCCTCCGTGCCCAGATGTACTGGAATTCCGGTCTGGGTTCGGTGGACAATCCTTCCACGGTCAACGTTTCCTATTCGGGGGGTTCCTTTACCATCTACAGCTCAGGAGGAGACGAGGAGGCTGACAGCGGCTTCCTGTCGCAGGTTTCAGCGGGAATACAGTCGTTCCTGAACACTTACGACTATTTCTGGGTTTCCTTCACGGGTATCGAAAACCCTTCTTCCGGGGAATTTGAATTGCATTTCTATGCAGAGCCCAATGCCACTTCGTCTTCCAGAAACATATTGTTCGGCACTTCCGCCCATTACTGCACAGTGGTTCAGGCCGCGTACCCTTACAACGAGACACTGTCATTCCCAGGCGGCACTGTCATCTATCCCCACGACACGACGGAAATCAGGATAAACAATGCCGTTTCCGGCCGCGTTTATTACCTACAGGAGCAGGGGACGCACAGGTATGCCGGGCAGACGCAGTTCACGGCGTCTTCCTCCACGCTGACACTGAACCTCTCCCTGCCTCCTGCAACTTACAGGGTTCACAATACCGCCACGCAGGCTTTCAGTATTTCGTACCACGACGGTTTCTCCTACATCTTCCCCCAAATCAGTGCACGGGACACGATACCGGCGAACGGGGGCAGGTTGCAGTGGGATCTCGGGTATTACGTCAAGGACGGCGAAACCAACACCTTTACCAGTTATTCCTCATCGAAACTGTATGAGGCGCTGAACTGGTACGACGACGGCAATGAGCAGGCGTTGGACACACTTCTGGCACGGTCCGCCTCGTTCGTTTCGTCCTCGTCCCATTCCGTCTTGACCGTGAAATGCCCGCCGAATCTTTCCCCGGACACGCTTGTTTACAATGTAGGCGTTTTTTACGAAGAGTACTCGCTGGCCAAACTCGTCCAACCTGGAGGAGGCCGCGTGCTTGAGGTGGAACCAAGTTTTACCGCTTATGGCACCGCCGCCCATGTCTCCATTCACGATACACAACCCATGGTATCGTACATCCTTTTCATGGACGGCGTACCCGTGGACACGGAAATCGGCAACGGGGAGACGATCACCCTTTCCGCAGCCATAACCCGGGAAGGCGGAAAATGGCATGTGCGGGCGGAATACCGTGATCCGGCGGGATATGAGGACCACTGGGACGGTCCATGTGTCACTTATATCCACTTCTCCTCCGGATATAAATCTCTGCCGTTGGACAGGAACTGGATTGCGGGCAGGAAGTACAACGGCAATACGGCCCCGCCTTCGTCTGATGTCACATATTACGACGGCTTGGGATATCCGTCGCAGCTGATTCAACTGGCGGCGTCCGGCTACGCTAATGACCTCGTTACGCCATACACCTATGACGGACTGCTGCGATCCACGAATTCTTTCCTTCCTTATGAATCGGACACCTCCGACGATCCCGCTTATGTGGCGGATGCCGTCGGCAACCAGGAGTCGTTCCACAGGGCCGAATTCTATGACAGCAATTACCCTTATCCGGCAATGGCGTATTCGTCGGATTCCACGGAATTCGCAAAAGGAGGGAGGATCCTGGCAAAGTCCTTCCCGGGCTATGAATACCATCGGATGCAGCACTCTGCCAGGATGTCTTATTCGGCTAACCAGACTGGGGAAGTGGTCCTTATGCATGTTAACACTGACGGGAGCCTGACGCGGAACGGGTATTATGCGGCGGGCACACTGTACGGAATGACGACGGTGGATGGCGACGGCGGTGAACTGCGCACCTACACCGACCGCGATGGCCGCCCGGTGCTGGAACGGAGGCTCATCTCCGGAGACCCGTCCGACACCACGTCCACGTGCACCTGGGCGGACACCTATTACGCCTACGACTGGGCCGGACGGCTCGCATGGGTGGTCTCCCCGAACGGAAGCGCAGCACTTTCCGACACCCTGACGGTCCAAGCCGGCAGCACCTTCGCACAGCGGTACTGCTATTACTACGCCTACGACAATCGCGGGAACGTGGCGCTGCGGACTGCGCCAGGTGTGGGTGCTGAGCAGATGGAATATGACGCCTGCGGACGTCTTATCCGCAGGCAGGACGCCGTCATGGCGCAGGGGGGCAGATATGTGGCATATGTCTATGACACGGCTGGCCGTCTCACCCGTGAGACGCTCCGGAGCGAAGCCCCTGCTGCCACGGACAGTACCGTCCTCCGCATGTACCGGTACGACACCTACCCGGCGGCGCTTGCCGACTCGCTGGCGTTCAGGGGCATTTCCGGGATAACCACGGGGCTCTCCTCGAGGTCGTCCTCCACGACGGGGCTGCTCACCTGGGAGAAGGTGAACGTCCTCGGCACAAGCGGCTATGTGGAGAGGGCGTACCATTACGACTCCAGGGGGAACGTCATACAGGTAGCGGAACTCGACCCGAACGGACGGGTGCTGCGCCGCTCCTCGGCGCGCGACCTCGCGGGCAACATCACGGCCACGTACGACTCGTATTTCCGTCCCGGCAAGGGAGACCCGGACAGGATAAGGACGCAGTACTCCTATGATTCCCGCGGGAGGAAACTATCCGTCGCCAGGACTGTGAACGGGGAGACGCTATGCACGGTTACTTACTCCTATGACGCCCTGGGCCGGATGGCCCTGAAGGAGGCCTCTTCCGCGGGCTTTTCCGAATCCCATACATATGACTGCCGCGGATGGACCACGGGCTCGGCCGCGTCGGCATCCGGTACGGGAGTCTTCTCCGAGGGGCTGCGTTACGCCGACCCCCAGAAGGACACGACGCTCAGGCGATTCGGAGGAGGTATCTCCGAGAGCGCCGTCACGCACAACGGCACCACCCAGGGCCCTACCGAGACGTACGCGTACTCCTACGACAGGGCGGGACGCTTGACGGGGGCGGACTACTACGCCGGGACGGACGTCACCCCGACGGACGAGAATACGGAGAAGGACATCGCCTACGACCTCTCAGGAGGTATCACGGCCCTTAAGCGCTACTCTTCCGTTGGATTGTCGGGAGACCTGCACTTCACCCTGGACGGCGCAAGGCTGGTGGCGGTGACGGACTCCTCTGCAGTGAGCCCCACGGCAAAGGCACTGACATACGACGCGAACGGGACGCTCACCTCCGATGCCCGGCTTGGCATCTCCGTAACGAACAACATCCTCGGGCTCCCTTCGCTAATAACGCAGGGAACCAGGAGCGTTACCTTCACCTACCTCGCCGACGGCACACGCACCACCATGGCGGACGCAATGGGTGTTGCATTCCGCTATGCGGGACCGTTCGTATACGCCACGGAGAGGGTGTACTCCGGAGGACACTCCTCGCTGAAGGAGAACCTCCACAGCATAGCGTGGGATGAAGGGCGCATCTCGTATGTCGAAGAAAGCGGAGGAGGAGGTCTTCTCCTCGGAGGCGGAAGCACGGGCGAAGCGGCATCTCCGGACGCCTTCGATCCGGGATTCCCTCCGATAGTGGACCAGAGGGTGCTGAGGGACGAGTGGCATGTCCGCGACCATCTGGGAAGCACGCGGGTAGTATATAACCTCTCCGCAGCCTCGGGAACGACGATCGCGAGCCGCATCCTGGAGAAGGACGACTACCTGCCGTTCGGGCAGCGGCGCTTCGGGCCCACGAACAGCGGCAACCGCTGGCGTTTCTCCGGCAAGGAGGAGATGAACGTATCGCTGACAGAACTCGGCATCCTGGACTTCGGGGCACGCTACTACGACCCCGCCTCCGCCCACTGGCTCTCTCCCGACCCCCTGCGCGAGAAGTACTACGGCATTAACCCCTACACTTATTGTGCGGGGGATCCGGTGGATTACGTGGACGTTCGTGGAGATAGTTTGCGTTTCACAAATATGTCCGCTGTTATGGCTATTTGTAATGGAATAGCGCCAGGGTGCAATGTGACCCTTATATTTAAAAATGGCATTCTCGATCCAAACTCTATACCATCAAATACAACTGACTTCTTTTTACAAGATTTATCCGAAATTGCTAGTGCTGAAACAATGATCGAGTTATCGGTTGATACTAAGTTTTCATACATTGATCAGAATGGAAACATAGTACCAGGTGACTTTGGAAATGATGCCCCATACGATTACGATGACAGACTTGATATGTTGAATAGCGGTTTGTCGGATGCTTCACTTGGAAAAACCATACAAGGAAATCTTGGGCAATCTTTATTCCCAAACGGACCTTTTAAAAGGTCAACAAATAAGAACATTCAAGTTATTCTAAATGCAAAAGGGACTTTGGATCATCAAACAGTTGGGTCCGCACATGAGTTTGGACATGTGTTACTATATTTAAGGGGGATGCCTTATAGGCACGGAGATCCAGGTGTGGATTCATTTGTGTACGAAAGAGCAAAAAAGATGTCAAAAAGATTGGGTTATGATAACTAGGATTTTATTAAGTATTGTTGTATTATCTCCTCTTTTTATCAATGTTTGTCATAATCAAAATACAATGATTATTGATGAACGAGGAGAATCCTTTATGCGGGTAAGGAAGCATATTAATAATACACAGTATATTGTATCATATTGTTATGAAAATGGTAGTTGTTGTCCGGCCATTTTGTATCGTACAGAATTATCTGACAGTCTTGTCGCAGTGATTTCTCATGAATATGCAGCAATTGCTCCGGATGACAGATTAGGAGAAGACCTTTGGCATGCGGTAGTATTTAATTCATGCCGGGTTGTAGTCAGGTCAAGCCTCGTTTTTTTTAATAAGGAGCGT
Source organism: uncultured Bacteroidales bacterium (assembly GCA_946187975.1). Taxonomy (GTDB): domain Bacteria; phylum Bacteroidota; class Bacteroidia; order Bacteroidales; family UBA932; genus Cryptobacteroides. The sequence continues at coordinate 8,007 of CAMHTE010000026.1, forward strand.
TTGCTGCGACACGATGCTTCCTTAGACGATTGTTTAATTAATAATGCAAAAACAGTTGCACCATTTATCGATTGTTCTGTTTTGGATAATACTGATTTTGATTATTACATCTTATTGTTCCATTATCGTTATTGGTGAAGATGAAGGGACGCGTTGACCCAAAATAGTATGTTCCATTGAATTATAGAATGACACCAAATAATCGCATACCTATTCTAATCGTGTTAATTTGCTTGTTCTTTGGCGGATACCTGGTATTGTTCGCCATAAGCAAAACTGTACGTACAGATATATCGGTCCTGACAGGTGATATAGGAGATGGTACGTTGACCATTGAGGACCCTGTGGTGCTTTTTACACAATGGGATGGAGGGTATGTTTTTCCGGTCAGTGTTTTTGAGCATTACAGGAGCACCGGCAGCATTCAGTTTGATTCCGACAGTGTTTACAGGTTTTATACTGAACCATCTTATGTAAACCTGCGTTTTAACCCCATTTATACAGACAGTTTAGGGCTGTTTGCCAAGGTGAAGGATGAGTTTGTTAAACCATCCCTTCTGTTTTATCTGGAATCGGATGTGTTCGGCGAATATTTGGCCTTTGTATACGACAATATCAGCTGGGGTGAGAATGTGGTGCATAATTTCAAGCGGAACAAGACCCCGGACAGTCTTCCCGAGCCATGGAAATCTTTTTATTTCAAAGATTCAACCCTGGTAGAGACCTTTGATTATCTATATTTCCAGCCTCGCCGTTCCAAATGGATAGCAGGAAGAACCTCCCAATACAGCAAGACTTTCCCCAAAATAAAGAAATATAAGGCTCCCATGGTTTATTTACCCTTTCCCGTCGGAAATGGTGCATATATTTTCGACGAAATAGATCTGGATACATACGAATACCGTGGGAATATTGACGCAGTATATCTAATGGGGATAGAAGAATACAAAAGAATCTCGGAAATAATCGCCAACGACAGCAAGGGCATTCTCGTAAAGCTTAACCCGGAATATAAAAACCTTACTGTCGAAATAGAATTATTCGGGGACTCGAAAGTATCAAGAAGGAAGCCGTATGCAGTATCCCTTGCAGGAAACAGTCCGATACCTGTGAGATGGCGAAACACTCGCCTCCCGCATCGTATTCTTGCGATATTATTGGCAACTTGATCGAGTTGTTAATAAGAAATGGACTCGTGAAAAAATATGTCCCGTATGAAGAAATACAGACAATAGGAGAATAGGGCTCATCCCATTATTTCGGCTTGCCGTGCCCGAAAATACCCCAATTTGGGCACGGGAGTGCGAAAAAACAGTGGGTCGTGCCCAAAACAGGCCTAAAACGGGCACGGACGGCTTTGAGTCACCACCACATCCACCGGGACATCCCATGGGGCGGGATCGAGCTTGTCTACGATCTTGTGGGCCGGGGCGATGCCGGCCTTGAAGCAGCGCACAGAGGGAAGGAGGCGGTCGTAGTAGCCCTTGCCGTGGCCCTTGCGGTTGCCGGAGGGGTCGAAGGCTTCGCCGGGAATAATTGCGAAAGCTATTTCGGACGGATCCACAACCGGGCAGTCTGAAGAAGGTTCCATAATGCCGAAGGCTCCCCGCACCACGCCATCTGGGTGATATTCCCTGAGCAACAGACTCTCCCCTACCACGACGGGAAGCACCATCTTCTTACGCCCGAACCAGCGGTCAAGAAAAGCGTGAGTTGGGACCTCGTCCTTTACGGACCAGTAACAAAGCACCACCGGGGCAGCCACAAACTGCGGCATGGCCTCGATGGTCGCAAAAATATCTTCCGTACGGATTATCATCTGGGACCTCCCATTCCGCGGCCGCCCATACCGGGACCGCCCATGCCGGGGCCGCCCATACCTCCGGGGCCTCGTCCGCCATGCCCGCGCATCTTGCTGCGGTCGAAGGTACCGAAGCGCCAGGTTAGGGACGCGATAATGTAGCGCCCAAGAGTGTTGTTGACCACTTCGGTATGATAGTTGGCATTATCGGTAACGGACAGATTCTTAGCCTGCCCGAGGATATCGTACCCCTTGATGGCCAGGGTCACCTTCTTGCGGAACAGCATCTTCTGGATCTCTGCGTCGATAACGTACTCTTCGGGCTGGTCGGTGCTATAACCGTTGTACCAGTTGTAGTTGGCCTCCGACTTGAAGGTAATGCCCGGAGTTTCCCAGGTCCAGTTGACGCCCAGACGTATCTGGTTGTTCCAGGTGGTGGTCTTGGAATTGCGTATGGTGTACCAGCTCTTGTTCATGCGGGTACGCCCGGAACCAGTGATCTCAAGATTATCGGAACGGTAGGTCAGGCGCAGACGCTCGGTTATGGAAAGGCTCTCGATGGTATTCTTGGTGATGTGGTTGTTATACCAAGCCTTATTGTTCCAGTTGTCGAGCAGCTCGTCCATGAAGGCGTAGTAATCCTTTCCAACGGTGTAAGTGGCCATGTTTATGTTCTCTCCCACATAGGAAGAAGATTTGCTCCAGTTTGCACGGGTAAAGTCCGATATGCTGAAGTTGGATCTCGCGATGGGGATGTTGGCAAAGCCGCTCATACCCGCCTCTCCCTGGGAAGGACCGTTGAATGGCATGGAATAGGATGCTCCGTTGCTGTACCAGGTAAGGTTGACGATGGGACTCTGCACGTAAGAGCCATTGAAACGGATATTGAAGGACGAGAAACTCTTCTTATTGTTGTAGCGTATGTCACCACGCACGTTGTGCGAGAAATAGGGCTTCAGTTTGGGATTACCGAAGCTGACGCTCAACGGATTGGTGTTGTCCGGAACCGGCATCAACTGCCTGGTGGACGGCTGCGAGGTGGAGCCGCGGTAGAATACGCGTCCGTTGGCGTTGTCGCTGAATTCCCACCATCCCATGAAACGGGGCGAGAACTTCCAGCGGAAGTCCTTGTACTCTTTGGGAGTATAATCGTCCAGGAGGGTGTCGTAGCGGGTAGTCCTGTTGTAAGTGCGCGTAGGCATTGCAGCAAATCCGAGCTGGAAGCGTACCTTCTCCTTCTGGAACATCATGTTGGCCCCTATTTCCTGCGAGATAGACTCGTTGATGATGTCGTTGGAGTAGGTCTTGTCCAGCTGCCCGGCGTTGGTGTTGTCGTAGGTATTCTTTTCCGACGAGGAGCGTGACCAGCCGTAACGGTAGTTAACCTCGGCGTAGAAGTTGCCTCCGAGCGGCTCCGTGTATGTAGCACGACCCCAGATGGAACTGCTCTTCTGGTTGGACCTGATGTCCTGGTCGATCAGCGAAGGAGCCTCTCCCGTAATAGTCGTATTGGAGTAGTTGAAAGCGTTGAGTTCGTTGTTGCTGAACGAATACCTTGCCATCACGGTAAGGGTCCTGCCGGGGATTCCCAGCCTCTGCCGCAGCAGCGCGAAGCCGCTGGTGGTTATATTGCGGTTGTCGCCGGTCTCACGGCTGTCGCCGCTGTTCATCAGCACCTGCTTGTTCTTGCTGATACTGTCGGCGTAGGTCGTGTAATTATTGTTTTCGTAATAACTGCCATTACCGAATTCCAGCCTGGGTTCGAAGAGGATGGAAGTGTTCTTGGAGAACTTGTGATCCACGCGCATGCCGATGCGGTGCCCGTTGGAGACGGTATTGCTGGCACCCTTGGAGTCGTACAGGAGATTGTAGTCGTCGTTGACGTAAGTCACCTTGTTGTTGGTTTCCTCAACGTCCTTGTCGGTGCGGTTGAAGAGATAGTTGGCGTTAAGCTCCTCATTTCCGTCGAAGAGGGTCCAGCTACCGTTGGCTCCGGCCATGTATGAGGTGGTGATGCCGTTGCCTCCGCCCCAGCCTCCCTGGCCACCGCCCATGCCGCCTCTTCCACCCATTCCGCCTCCGCGCATATTGCCCATCATGGAGCCGGAAAGGTCATTGAAGCCGCGGTTGTTTGTATTGTTACCGTTGAGAATGAGGCTTATCTGGCTGTTCTTCTTGAAGTTACCCAGGAAGGCAGCACCCTGGTAGCGCCAGTCGTCCGGACTTCCCGCATCTACCGGCACATCGTGTCCTCCTCCGGCCATCACATTTCCGAACGCTCCCTTCATCATGCCGGGCTTGATACTCAGGTCTATCACCGTTTCTTCCTCACCGTCGTCGATGCCGGTGAACTCGGCCTGCTCGCTCTTCTTGTTGACTACCTTGAGTTTATTGATGATCCTGGCGGGAATGTTCTTGGATGCCAGCTGGGGGTCATCCAGGAAGAAGACCTTTCCGTCGATTGTTATTTTGGAGATGGTCTCGCCGTTGACCGTAATGGAACCGTTCTCGCTCACCTCGACTCCGGGGAGCTTCTTGAGAAGGTCCTCGAGCACGTCGTTGTCGGTAGTTTTGAAAGAGTTGGCGTTATACTCGATGGTGTCTTTCTTGACTATGATGGCATTGCCTACGGCAGAAACCGAAGCTGCGTCCAGCATCTGCCGGTCCTGCTTCATGTGGATCCTGCCAAGGTCCACATCGCCTTCCACCTTGATTTCCTTCTTAAAGGTATCATAGCCCATCAACTCCGCCTTGAACGTATAACTGCCAGCACGCACGCCCTCGATGGAAACCCTTCCGGCATCGTTCGAGAGGTTGTACTTGTAGGCTTTGGAAGCTCCGCTACGGGTAAGCGAAACGGTAGCGAAGGGCACAGGTTCGTTGTTGGAGGCGTCCAGCAGCACAGCTTTGACGGTATTCTGTGCATAGAGTCCGGTCCCGGCGAGGATGCCGAGCAGGAAGGTCAAGGTTCCGTGAGCGATTTTCATAACGTGCTGTTTGACGCGCGCGAGCGCGGAAGGTTTATTTCACCCTGTCGGGATTTGCTGCGATGAATTTTTCCCAGCTGGAAGCGGAGGTCTTTCCGGCAAGCGGGCTGGTCAGCTGATAGTAGTGACACATTGCTATTGCGAGTGCGTCGGTAGCGTCGAGGTAGCGGCTGCGTATATCGATGCCGAGGGTCTTCTCGACCATCATGGCAACCTGTTCCTTTGATGCGGCGCCGTTGCCGCAAATGGCTAATTTAGCCCGGCTGGGGGCATACTCGTAAACTTCTATACCGCGGGACAGGGCCGCCGTCATGGCGCTGCCCTGGGCCCGTCCGAGTTTGAGTATAACCTGGGCGTTCTTACCATAGAAGGGCGATTCTATTGCCAGGTCGGAGGGATGGTGAAGGTCGCACAGGGCAGCCACCTTGGAATGGATGACATTCAGTTTCTCGTAGGCATTATCTATCTTCCTAAGGTCCAGCACTCCCATATCTACGAAGGAAGGATGACCCCCCTCATCCACACGGACAATCCCGAAACCAAGCAGGTTGGTTCCGGGATCGATTCCGAGTATGGTCCTCGCCTTAGTCAATCTTGTCGAAGCCTGTGTATGGACGCAGTACCTCGGGGATGACGATTCCGTCAGGCGTCTGGTTGTCTTCCAGAAGAGCTGCCACAACGCGCGGGAGCGCGAGGGACGAACCGTTAAGGGTGTGTGCAAGCTGGAGTTTGCCAGCTTCGTCGCGATAGCGCAAGTGCAGGCGGTTGGCCTGGAAAGATTCGAAGTTGGATACCGACGAAATCTCGAGCCAGCGGCCCTGTGCTGCGCTCCAAAGCTCGAAGTCGTAGGTTATGGCCGAAGTGAACGACATGTCGCCGCCGCAGAGACGGAGTATGCGGTACTTCAGTCCGAGAGCGTTCACGAGGCTCTCCACATGGGCTATCATCTCGTCGAGGGCGGCGTAGGAATTCTCGGGCTTCTCGACACGCACTATCTCGACCTTGTCGAACTGATGCAGACGGTTGAGTCCGCGCACATCCTTGCCGTAAGAACCGGCTTCGCGGCGGAAGCAGGGCGTATAGGCCGTCAGCTTTTGGGGAATGGCGTCGGCCTCAAGGATGACGTCGCGGAAGATGTTCGTAACGGGCACCTCCGCCGTAGGCACGAGGTAGAAGTTGTCCAGCCCGACGTAATACATCTGCGCCTCCTTGTCGGGAAGCTGGCCGGTTCCGAAGCCGGATGCGGCGTTCACCACCACGGGAGGCTCAACCTCGCGGTACCCGGCCGCGGTATTGCGGTCCAGGAAGAAGTTGATGAGTGCACGCTGCAGGCGTGCTCCCTTACCCTTATAAACGGGGAAACCGGCGCCGGTAATCTTGACGCCCAGGTCGAAGTCGATTATATCATACTTGCGGGCGAGCTCCCAGTGAGGAAGGGCACCCTCGGGCAGTTTGACCTCAGGTCCGCCCATCTTGACTACCAGGTTGTCTTCGGCACCCTTGCCTTCGGGTACGAGGCTGTAGGGAGTATTGGGAAGCAGCACCAGCTGATCCTCGAGCTCCTTTGCAGCGGCTTCACCTTCGGCGAGGAGCGCATTGCTCTTCTCCTTGAGGGCTGCGACCGCCGCCTTGGCGTTCTGCGCCGCTTCCTGGAGACCCTGCTTCATGAGGGACCCGATCTCGGCGGCCTTTTTCTTCTGCTCGGCAAGCAGGGCATCACTCTCCATCTGGAGCGAGCGCCTGCGGGCGTCAAGCTCAAGGACCTTGTCAACTATGGGTTTGGCGTCGAAATTCTTGACTTTCAGACGGTCTATAATCGCCTGTGGATTTTCGCGAAGTGATTTAAGTGTTAGCATAACACGTAAAGATAGGTATTTATTTGAAAAGGCGGTGAGCCAAAAACGATTTTTTGGTCACCGCCCCTGTTTTTCCGTACTCCCTGGAAACTAGTTCTCGAGGGGAATAACCGAAACGTAAGATTTGTCTTCCCGCTTGCGGGTGAACTTTACCGTGCCGTCCACGAGTGCGTAAAGCGTGTGGTCCTTGCCCATACCGACGTTCTTGTCGGGATTGTGGACAGTACCGCGCTGACGGACGATGATGTTGCCGGCTTTAACTACTTCGCCGCCGAACTTCTTGAGGCCGAGACGTTTGCTGTGCGATTCGCGGCCGTTCTTGGAACTGGATTGACCTTTTTTGTGTGCCATGGCTCTTAAGCGATTTCGTTAATTTGAATCTTGGTGAGTTTCTGACGGTGACCGTTGAGCTTCTGGAAGCCCTTGCGGCGGATCTTCTTGAAAACAAGAACCTTGTCAGCCTTTACATCGTCATCGAGGACCGTTGCCTTGACAACCGCGCCCTTCACGTAGGGACTACCGACTTTGACCTTGCCTCCGTCGTCGACGAGAAGCACCTTGTCAAACTCTACTTTTGCATCCTTGGCCTGCGAAAGACGCTGGACAAAGATTTCGTTTCCAGCTTCTACTTTAAACTGCTGGCCTGCAATATCAACAATTGCGTACATAAAAACTTTGTTAAAAGTTTGGGCCGCAAGCGTCCGTTTCACGAACGGCTCTTTTACCTGGCTTGACGGTCTTCTAAAAAATCGGACTGCAAAAGTAACAATTTTTCGGTTTTCTGCAAAATTATTTACTATATTTGCTTGGTAACAAAAGTGTTTCGCAATGGACAGTCCCTTCATATACAGCAAATACGTCACAGGTCGCGGTAATATAGGCCGCAAGGACACCCAGACCGTACTCGCCAACCTTCTGGACCAGTGCGAGAACGTGGTTATGTACGAGCCCGAAAAGTCGGGTAAGGAATCCCTTATCCAGCAGACTTTCTTCAACATGCGGATCTCGGGCAAGGCCTTCCTCTCGACAGAACTCTCCCTAATGGGAATCTGCACCCGCGAAGACCTGCTCGCACATCTGGGATCGGCCATAATCCGCCTCGGCGGAACCACTCCTGACGAATATGCCTCCATCGTGGCAAAATACCTGGACGGCAGCTGCTTCGTCTTCGACCCGGATACCTTCGCGGTCACCGACCGCATACTTTCGGTCAAGGGACAGGCCGGCGACGACGACATCCGTGCCATACTCGGGCTACCCTACCGCCTTGCCGGCGACCTGGGCCAGAAGATATATGTAATTCTCGCCGACTTTCAGGAGATTACCCGCCAGGAAGGATGGGAATCACTGCTCAAAACTTTCGAGGCCGTTCTGAGGGAAGCCCCGCGCGGACTTTGCGCCTACATTTTCACGGGCGCTGCCGTCAATGCCATGAAGGAACTCTTCGAGCATGCTGTATGGTTCCACAGGCTGGTCAACCACCTGCAGCTCAATCCGGTGGAGCCGAGGGACATCACCGACTTCATAGTCAAGGGATTCTTGACCGGAGGCAAGGTCATCGACCGCGACCTCTGCATGGGCATCTGCAACCTGTTCCGCGGCAATCTCTGGTACATCAACCACTTCTCAGCCATCTGCGACCACCTGTCCAAGGGATACATCACCGAGGCCACTCTGATGGAGGCCCTGGGCATGCTCATCGCAATACACGAGCCTCGCTTCAAGGCCATCATGGCCGACCTCACCAACTACCAGCTCTGCCTGCTCAAAGCCGTTCTGGAAGGCTGCAACCGCTTCAGTTCGGCGGAAGTCATCAAACGTTACGGGCTCAATTCGTCCGCCAACGTACGCAGGCTTAAGGACGCCCTCTGCAAGAAGGAAATCATAACCTTCAACGAAAAGGACGAAGCCATGGTACTGGATCCACTCTTCGAGTATTGGGCGGGCAAGTATTACTTCAATATCAGCAAAGACAAATGAAAAAGAGGATAGCAGTGCTTACCGGAGCCGGTGTAAGTGCCGAATCCGGTCTTGGGACCTACCGTGACAACGGGGGCCTGTGGGATAACTACGACCCTATGGAGGTGGCATCCATACAAGGCTGGTACCGCAACCGCAGCAAGGTCCTGGAGTTCTATAACATGCAGAGGGCGAAGCTCGCTGATGCACGCCCAAATGCAGCCCACATTGCGATTGCGGAGTTAGAGAAGGACTTCATAGTGGACGTCATTACCCAGAACGTCGATAATCTTCACGAGCGCGCTGGGAGCACCCATGTGGTACACCTTCACGGAGAGGCCACCAAGGTAAGGCCGGAGAACTGCTGCAACGACGATGACGGCTTCAGCGAAAAGACCGTGTTTGACATAGGCTACGGCGAAGTCCATCTCGGCGACAAAGCCCCCAACGGAGTTCAGCTGAGGCCGCATATAGTCTTTTTCGGAGAGGCCGTACCCAAACTGGAAGAGGCCATAGAACTGGTCGCAAAGGCCGACATACTGCTTATCGTGGGTACATCCCTGTCGGTCTATCCTGCTGCCGGACTGTACCGCTACGCCAGGGCCGACGCCCCCGTGTACCTAATCGATCCGGCCGACGTTCCCCTCTTCGACAACCGCATAGTCCACATCCGCAAAGTCGCTACCGAAGGCATGGCGGAGTTCGTCGCCACCGTCCGCGCGTAAGTGAGCGTGGGCGTGTTTGTCCTGCCATATTAGCGCAGCAAACTTCAAAAAAAATCCCCCGTAGCATCAAGCTTCAGGGGATTTAAATTGAATAAAAAGAGGATAACTACTGGTCTTCTTCCAGACGGAGTTTCTGCACATAGATAGCCTTCTCCTTGGCAAGACGCCTCTTCACGGATGGCTTTTCGAAGTTCTTGCGTGCACGGAGCTCGCGGACTGCGCCCGTCTTCTCGAATTTACGCTTGAATTTCTTGAGCGCGCGTTCGATATTCTCGCCATCTTTAACCGGTACTATGATCATTCCTGTATCACCCCCTTTTTCTTTTGAGCCCGCAAATATAGAACAATTGTTTGAAAACTTCAAATCTTTCCCGAAAAAGATGTTTCCGGGCATTAAAGATCGAAGTCGACAATAATGGGGCGATGGTCGGAGGGATTGTAGTAATTGGAGAGTCCTGAATACTCGGCGTCCATCCACGAATCGTTGAGTACCAGGGCGTTACGCACCTTTGAGTACATAGCGGGAGAGGCGTAGACAAAGTCGAAGCGGGGGGCTTCGCCGTCCGAGGCCCAGACGCGGGTGGAGAAGAAGTAGCCGGGATAACGCAGGCCGATGATATCCCGATAATCGGTATTGTCCAGAATATAATTGTGGGTGGAGAGGCGCGCGTCGGAGGCATCCAGTTTATAGTACCAGTTGTCCAGCCGGCTGCGGGTATTGAAGTCACCCATCATCAGCCAGTTCTGCTTTGAAGAATATTCCGGGGCGAGGCGGGTGTGGCTGCAGATGTAGCGTATCTCAGCCTCCCTCTGGATGTTGCCCTCACCTGCCGTCGAACTCGCCGAAGTAGCCTTGCTCACATACTTGGCGTAATAGCTGTACGCATGCGGCCACAGGTGCAGAGTAACGAAGCAGATGCTGCTCCCGCCGATATTTATCTCCTGAAGGGCCGCACCATGCGCCACGGGCATATAGTCCTGCCCCGTCTTGGTGTGATCGAAGCCTTCCGGAAGCGGAATCAGCGACGGATCGGTCTCGGTAATCTTGAGCAGGGTATTTATCGGATATTTGGACGTTACGACCTGAGGATAGTAGTCGTCGGCATAAAGCCTGTACCCGCCGATTGCCGTATATTCGTGTCCGTAACTCCTCGCAAAGGCAGGCCACGCATCAGGGAAATAGCGGCTGGACACCGGCATCTTGGATGTGCTTCCCGTCTTGTAAATGCTCTGGGCCTCGCACCATACGCACACGTCCGGGTCGTACTTTCGGACAAAGGCCAGGAAATTGGCATAACCATCCTTCTGGTCGCTCCACATTCCGTTCTGAATATTCCAATACAGCAGGCGGAAACTGCCTCTGGGCATCTGCTTAACCTCCTCCACCTTTATATTATCTAAGAAGAAGCCGTGTGCCACGGAGGAAGATGTGGTGGCACCCGCAAAATAAAGGGCGCTTCCGTCAGTGGCGCAGCTGACCGACACCACCGCATGATGCCAGGTCTTTGCGTCCGTCATCGCAGCCGGAATGCTCACCAGCGAATGGTCCAGCGTGGCGGAGGCGTATTTCTCCACATATCCTATTTCGGAAGAGGCCAGCGGCGTGCCGTCGACGGTACAGCCAGTGATTATTCCGGCATTTACCATACGGAACAGCAGGGCATCAGCATTGCCCGGCTGGAAGCAGAAATCGAAACTGACAGTAATGTCCGAAATCTCTTCGACAGGGAGTTTAGGAGTCTGTAAAATCCCACGCTTTTTTACGCTCTCCGGGCCAACAGAAAGGCAGCCCTGATACTCCTGACAGCGGAACAGATACTTGTAATCCAAAAGGTTACGGCTACGAAGGTACGACTCGCTCACCTTATGTGAAGTAGCGACCGTGGCATCCTCGCAATCGGACCATGTATCGGACTGCATGAAGGCGCTCCCAGGTACATTGCATTCTATCTCCTTGAGTCCGGTCTCGTATCCGCTTCGGCCAAGGCAGCCGGTGGTGCCGGGATCCTCCGTATCCGGGGCAAAAGACAATCCTGCAGAACCTTCACTCACGTTACCACCCCACACACAATTATCGAATCCCTCGTAAAACAGGAGTTTGGTGTCGGGATTGTAATCAATTGATATTTCCTATTTTTCTCCTGCCTTGACGGAGAATTTAGGGATGCTGGCGCGGACGGCCTTGTGCGAAGAGTCAGCAATCGTCACTTCGAGCCCCCCGTTATAATTTCCAGGAGCAATGCGTATGTAGAAATGGCCGCTCTGGTCCAGTTCCGTAGCACTGCCGTTGGAGACGCAATTGAGAACCACCCACGGCACATTCCCTCCGATTTTTACCCCGTCAGGGGCTTCCATCTTTATCGAACAGATTCCGGCATGACCCTTCAATTCCAAATCCACAAGGGCGTATGGGGCACCGGGCCCCACTTCTTCGGCAAAACGGCTGTAGAACTGCGAACAACTCATCTCACCCCAAAAATCCTCACCCTGAGGAATCTTAGCCTTGGGAATGCAGGACTCGTCCCTGCCGCAGGCAAGAAGGACGGCCGACATGGAGGCCCAGACAAGAAGATGACTTAACACTGTTCGCATACGATACAAATATCGTAAAAAAAAACTACCTTTGCCATGTTGTGCGCAACAGTTGACTGAACCCGAACCAATGGAAAAGAAAACCGCTTTGATAGAGGTTGGCGAAATGCAGAAGGCCATAGGCCTGAAGGGCTGTTTCGGCCGATTCGTCGCAAAACGCCTTCTCAAGCTGCTGGAGATCGACAAACTGAACGAGATGCAGTCGAGGCTGTGTGAGTATTCCGGCCCCGAATTCGCGGAAAAGGTTCTGGAAGAGTGCGGCGTAAAGTATGAATTCGATCCGGCCCAGCTGGAGCGGATTCCCCTCGAAGGAGGCTTTATCACAGTTTCCAACCACCCCATAGGAAGTCTCGACGGTCTTATCCTCGCCGCCGTCATAGGCGCAAGAAGACCGGATTTCAAGATACTTACCACTTTCCTTCTCGCCCTTATCCCGGGACTGACCGACTGGTTTATTCCCGTCGACAATTTCTCTTCGGGCGATACCCGCAGTATCACCGGCCTCCGCAAGGCCATATCGCACCTGTCGGAAGGCGGATCGCTGGGTCTCTTCCCCGCCGGGGAGGTATCTACCTGGCAGCGCGGCAAGAACCGCAGTTCGCTCGGTAAGAAACGCATAGTCGAGGACAAGCCCTGGGCGCACAATGTGATGAAGATTGTGGCGAAGGCGGATTTACCCGTGATTCCCATTTACTTCGAAGGAGAGAATTCAAAGTCGTTCCACCGTCTGGGACGCATACACCCGCGGCTCCGCACCATCCGCCTTATCCATGAGATGCTCAACAAGCGCGGCACCACCATACGCATGCGCATCGGAAAGCCCATTCCCGCAACCGAGGTGGCGTCCTATGATATGACCTCACTTGCCGGATATCTGCGCAGCCGGTGCTACGCCCTTCAGGCACAGTGTCTGCCATCTCCATGCACCTCCGAACACGACTGGAAGACCGAGGTAGTTCCTCCCGTTCCGGCCGAAAAGGTCCGCGCCGAGATGGAAGCCCTGTCCGACGCTGAGCACATCCTCTTCGAGACCGGAGATTACAGGGTTTACCTGATTAAATCCTCCGAGGCTCCTTCGGTAATGCAGGAGATTTACCGCCTTCGCGAAGAAACCTTCCGCGCCATAGGCGAAGGCACCGGTCTGCCGCAGGATACCGACGATTACGACGCCTACTACCGTCAGATGATACTGTGGCACGTTCCGAACGCCGAAATAGCAGGCGCTTACCGTATGGGATTCTGCGGAGAGATCATACGCGAACACGGAGGCATCAAAGGCATCTACTCTG
>CAMHTE010000027.1 GCA_946187975.1 uncultured Bacteroidales bacterium
AGGCAGTAGCCGCCGTAGCCGAAGCTGGGGTTGTTGTAGTGGGTGCCGATGCGGGGGTCGAGGCAGACTCCGTCGATAATCGAGCGGGTGTCCAGCCCCTTCATTTCGGCGTAGGTGTCGAGTTCGTTGAAGAAGCTCACGCGGAGCGCGAGATAGGTGTTTGCAAAGAGTTTGACCGCCTCTGCCTCCGTGGAACCCATGAAAATGACGGGAACGTCCTCCTTGAGGGAGGCCGATTTAAGCAGGGAGGCGAAGGTGCCGGCGGAAGCCTTCTCCCCGGGATCGGCCCCGATAATTATCCTGCTGGGGTAGAGATTGTCGTAGAGGGCCTTGCTCTCGCGCAGGAACTCGGGTGCGAATATGATGCGGCCGCCGAGCTTCTCCCGTATATGGGCGGTGAAACCCACGGGAACGGTGCTCTTTATGACCATGACGGCATCGGGGTTGACCTCCAGCACCAGCTTGATCACCTCTTCAACATGGGAGGTGTCGAAGAAGTTCTTCTGCGGGTCATAGTTGGTAGGGGTGGCTATCACTACGAAGTCCGCGCCCTTGTATGCCTGCCTGGCATCTAGGGTGGCGGTGAGGTGGAGTTCCTTCTCCCGGAAATACTTCTCTATGTATTCGTCCGCGATGGGGGACTCCCTGCGGTTGATCTTTTCGACCTTTTCGGGCACTACGTCAACGGCCACGACCTCGTTTTCCTGCGAGAGGAGAGTGGCTATGCTCATGCCCACGTAACCTGTTCCTGCTACAGCTATTTTCATGTTGCAAAGGTACGCATAATTTATTATATTTGCGAAGATGCAATACGCGCGCACGCAATGAAGACCTCTCTCCGTTCCACAATGATGCCGAGTTCGCCCATACGCAAACTCGCGGTCTACGCCGACCAGGCCAAGGCCCGTGGCATACATGTTTATCACCTGAATATCGGCCAGCCGGATATCAAGACCCCTCCGGCGGCGCTTGAGGCCATGCGCAACATCGACAGGAGCGTGCTCGAATACAGCCCCTCGCAGGGATATATCGGCCTCAGGCGCAAGCTCGCCGAGTATTACGCCGGCTTCGGCATAGTGCTCGATCCGGACGAGATCATAATCACCACCGGCGGCTCCGAGGCTGTGCTCTTCGCATTCATGACCTGCCTCGACCCGGGCGACGAGATTATAGTTACCGATCCTTCCTACGCCAATTACATGGCCTTTGCAAAGAGCTGCGGCGCAGTGGTGAAGTCGGTCCGCACCCGCATCGAGGACGGGTTCCGCCTGCCTCCGGTCGAGAAATTCGAGGAGCAGATAGGCCCCCGCACTAAGGCCATCCTCATCTGCAACCCCAACAATCCTACGGGCTATCTCTATACCCGCAAGGAGATGCTTCAGATCCGGGATATCGTTAAAAAGCACGACCTGTTCCTGATTTCGGACGAGGTTTACCGCGAATTTATCTATACCGGAAAGCCTTATATCTCGGCCCTGCACCTGGCTGGGACAGAGCAGAATACCATACTTATCGACTCCGTGAGCAAGCGCTACTCCGAGTGCGGCATACGCATTGGGGCGCTCATCACCCGCAATCCTGAGGTGCGCGCGGCTGTGATGAAGTTCTGCCAGGCGAGGCTTAGCCCCCCGCTGATAGGCCAGATTATCGCTGAGGCCTCGGTGGATACGCCCGAAAGCTATATGAAGGCCGTTCACGACGAATACAAGGCCCGTCGCGACTTCCTGCTCGAGGGGCTGAACAAGATACCGGGAGTTTATTCTCCCGTGCCTCCGGGAGCGTTCTATACCATGGTGCGGCTCCCCGTGGAGGATGCCGAGGACTTCTGCCGTTGGTGCCTGACGGACTTTGAGTACGAGGGACAGACGGTGATGATGGCGCCGGGAGCCGGATTCTACACCGAAGAAGGGGAGGGTCGCAACGAAGTCCGCATGGCCTATGTACTCAACCGCGACGATCTTGCAAAGGCTCTCGTAGTGCTTGAGAAGGCGCTGGAAGCCTATCCCGGACGCAAATAAGCCCATATTGGTATTTATGAAAACCGACGCGGACAAGATTCTGCAGCAACGTATCTCCGGTGGCGACGTATCTGCCATGGAGATGCTGTACGTATGCTTTGCCCCGCGTATCAAGGCGTTCCTCAGGCGTACGGTTTCGGGAATCGAAGCGGAAGACGTTGAGGATATCACCCACGATATAATGATGAAGGTCTGGAGCGGACGCGCCGGGCTTTCGGAGGTTAAATCCCTGCCTTCATTCATGTTCGAAATGTCCCGGAACGCCGCTCTGGACCTGCTCAAGCACCGTAAGGCGGCCGGGCGCTATGCCGAGTACAGGAAGATGCAGCCGGATTCGAGTTCGCCGGCGGATGAGTTGGAAGCCAGGGACGCCCTCCGTGAGGTTATGGGCGAGATGGACCGGCTGGACGGCCGCGGAAGGGAGATTTTCCTGATGAACCGCCGTGACGGAAAGACCTATTCGGAGATTTCCGAAACGCTGCACATCAGTCCGAGGACCGTGCAGTACCATATCTCCCGCATTCTCAGGCGGCTTCGGAACCTTTTCTGAAAATTGCATTTTTTTGAACCGTCCGGCTGGCATACAGGCCGGACTTGTCGTCTATTGTATAGATTAACCACATTATGGCCAGGGAATCCGATTTAAGTAACATGTTGGATATAGTCCTCTCGGGCAGGGGATTGTCCGAAGAACAGAAAGGAGAGATCCGGGATGCCCTTGCATCGGGCGACAACCCGTCCGGAGACGGTTTCATGCGCCAGGCATGGGAAGACAGTGCGGACGAGGCCTTCTCCCGCAACGATGTAGCTGGACTGCGCCGCCTGAGGGAGTCCCTTGGGGAACGCTCCCGCAAACCGGGGCATTCCCGGCTCAGGTTCGCCCTTGCAGTCGCGGCCGCAGTTGTGTTTTTCGTGTGCGGCATGCTGGCATCAGACATTGTCAATAAAGGTAAGACCGAAACCACGCTTCTCGTGGCCGAGGGTTCCCGGGGGTCATACACGCTGCCTGACGGTACGCGGGTGCACATGAACGGGGGCAGTTCGCTGAGTTATGACGGTAGCTTCAACGCCAGGATGCGCAGGGTGCAGCTTGACGGGCAGGCTTTCTTCGAAGTGGCAAAAGACGCTGCCCGGCCCTTCGTGGTGTCGATGAACAGGACTTCGCTCACCGTACTCGGAACATCGTTCGACGCATCCAACTACGCAGCCAGCGGATACGAGAGCGTTATCCTCCGCAGCGGCTCGGTCAGGGTGTCATGCCCCGGCTGCGAGTACGTGCTCAATCCCGGCGAAAAGCTGAGTTATTCCTGCTCCGAGGACCATGCCGACGTGTCCGCAGTGAATGCTGAGGTGGTTTGCAAATGGTGGGAAGACTGCCTTGTGCTCGACAATACCCGGCTCGGGGACGCGCTTTCCAACATAGGGACCCGCTACCGCATGCAGATAATCAACCGTTCCGGCATTTCGCTCGATACCAGGCTTTCGCTCACCATAACGACCGAGACCGTAGATGCCATAATGGGGGTGATTTCGGTGCTGCTCCCCGTAAAATACGAGATTCACGACAATACCATATTGATTGACAACATTTAAAACAATTACCGGATGAAGCATTTTTTATCGCTTGCGGGCTGTATTTTGCTCGCGTTCGCGCCGGCCATGGCACAGACCCCGAAGGTCAGCCTGGACGAGAAGGACGTAAGCGTAAAGCAGTTCGTACGGACACTCGAGGAGAAGACGGGCTACACGTTCGCGTATCTCGATTCCGACATTGACCCGGCCGTACTCGTTACGGTATCGGCCTCGGACAGGCCCGTACTCGAGGTGCTGGCCGAGGTGCTTCCGGACATGGAAGCAACGGTCAAGGGCCGCCAGATAGTCCTTACAAGGAAGGAGAAGGCGCATCCCGGCGGCAACCGTACCGCCGCGGCTCCCAGGCGCATAAAGGGACTGGTTTATGACGACAACGGCGATCCCGTGGTCGGGGCGGTGCTCATAGTAACCGGCACCAGGGAAGCGGCAGTGACCGATTCCGAAGGCCGCTACAGCATAGAGGCCGCCGGAGAGGCCGTACTCAACGTATCGTGCCTCGGTTATATTACGAAGGATGTCCGTGTGGGCGCGGGCGCCGTGCAGGCCAATATCGAACTGCCGCTCGAAATGCTTAAGCTGGAAGATGCGGTGGTGGTGGGATACGGTACCCAGAAAAAGGTCAACCTGTCCGGTTCCGTAGCCTCCATTTCGACGGATGCATTTGCAAAACAGCCCATTACCCAGGCTTCCACGGCCCTTCAGGGCATGGCGGCGGGTGTGACCGTTACCACCGGCGGAGGCGCTCCCGGCGCTGACGGCGGGACCATACGCATCCGTGGCATCGGAACCTTCGGAGGCAGCAGCGCTGCCCCTCTCGTGCTCATCGACGGCGTACAGGGCGACATCAATTCCGTGGAAGCCTCGCAGATCGACAAGATCTCCGTCCTTAAGGATGCCGCTTCTTCCGCCATCTACGGTTCCCGTGCGGCGAACGGCGTCATCCTCATTACCACCAAGCGCGGAGTCAAGGGACAGTCATCGCTCACTTACCGCAATTATTTCGGCTATCAGGAGCCCACGGCCCTGCCCGAGCTCGTAACCGCGGAAGAGTACATGATGCTCGCGAACGAGGCTACAGTCAACGACGGCGGCATACCGCTTTACTCGGACGAGTACATCTCGCACTACCGCGAGAACCATTACCTCGATCCGGACAATTACCCCATCACGAACTGGCAGAAGCGCGTCCTTACCGGCTCCGGCTTTACCCAGAGCCACAATCTCGTGCTCACCACGAGCTCGGAAAAGGTGCGCATGATGACCTCGTTCGGATATCTGGACCAGGACGGTATAATCAACAACACGGGGTATCACCGCTACAACATGCGCAACAACATGAACGTGGAGATACTCCGCAACCTGCACTTCCGCTTCGATACTTCCGTTAACTACGGACGCAGAAAGCAGGTGCAGCATCAGGGGGGAGTGTTCACCTTCATGAACGCCCGCGACCCGCTCATGCTAGCACAGTGGTCCGACGGCAATTACGCCGCCTTCACGGGAGGAACCCTGAACATCCTTCCCATGATCGAGAAGGGAGAAGGCGGAAATATCCGCCGCAACGCCCTGAACCTCACGGGTGCGGCCGCCCTTACCTGGGAGCCCTTCAAATGGCTTACCCTCGAAGGTACGGTGGCGCCGCGCTTCGTGCTTAACGGCGTTCACAACTTCGAGGATCTGGTGACCTACTATTCCGACGCTTACGGTACCATCTCGAATTCTTCCAATGCTGAGTATTCGAGCCTTACGGAATCGCTTACCCAGTACTTCTACGGTAACTACCAGTTCACGGCAACCGCACATAAGAAGCTCGGGAATCACGACCTGAAGGCCCTCGTGGGTGCTTCCTTCGAGGATATGACTGAGACGGTGCTCTCCGGATACAGGCAGGAATTCGCCTATCCCGAATACGAGGTGCTGTCGGCAGGAGCCGCTAACGAGTACCAGGTTGCAAAGGGCACGGTTTCCCAGTGGGCACTGCAGTCGTTCTTCGGAAGGCTGAACTACAATTACAAGGAGCGCTACCTGCTGGAGGGCAATATCCGTTACGACGGATCGTCCCGCTTCGCCAAAGGCCACCGCTGGGGAGTGTTCCCTTCGTTCTCGGGCGCATGGCGCGTGTCGGAGGAACCCTGGCTGCAGCCTGCGCGTAAGGTTCTTACCGAACTCAAGTTCCGCGCATCCTACGGAGAGCTGGGTAATCAGAACATAGGTTCCGATTATTATCCTACCATCCAGACACTTACCATCAGTTCAATCTACGCCGGTTCCACCCTTTATCCCATCGTAGGCCTGAACAATCTTGCCAACGAGGATATAACCTGGGAGACCTCGAAGATGACAGACTTCGGTATCGACGCCGCCCTGTGGAACAAGATCGATATCACCGCCGACTGGTACTACAAGACCACCGACGGCATCCTGCTGCAGCTGGCGATACCCCAGACCATAGGCCTCTCCGCGCCTTACCAGAACGCCGGCGTGGTGCGCAACATAGGCTGGGAGTTCAATATCGGCTACAAGGATTCGAAGGGCGACTTCACCTGGTCGGCCAGCGCCAACCTATCCGACGTGCGCAACAAGATTATCGACATGAAGGGCACTTACAGCGGCAGCGGAGCGATCCGCAACCAGGAGGGGTCTTCCATCAACTCCCTCTACGGACTCAAGTGCTACGGCATGATCCGTACGCAGGAGCAGGCGGACTGGGTGAACATGAACTGCCCCCAGTACAACATCATTTCCAAGCCGGGTGACCTTGTTTACGAGGATTACAACAAGGACGGCAAGATCGACAACGACGACATGCAGATAATAGGCAGCTGCATCCCGCGCTATACCTTCGGATTCACCCTCTCAGGTGGATGGAAGGGACTTAACCTCAGCGCCCAGTTCCAGGGCGTGGGCCAGGCGGACGCCTACCTCAGCGGCTACTACACGCAGCCTTGCGTACAGGGCGGTACCTTCCGCAAGGAGCATCTGGACCGCTGGACGGCGGCCACTCCGAACGGACGCTTCCCTCGCATGTCGTACGGTAACGACAACACCCTCAATACCAAGACTTCCACGTTCTGGATGGGGGATGCTTCGTACATGAGGCTCAAGAACCTGCAGCTCAGCTATACCTTCCCCAAGGCGCTGGCGCGCAAGGCGGGAATGAAGAACCTCATGTTCTACCTCAATGCAACCAACCTCCTGACCTTCACCAACTATTATCAGGGCTATGACCCCGAAGGGCAGTACTCTTCCGGCGACGACGGCGCGACCAGCGGCTCGTTCGCATCCAATTATCCGCTCGTGCGGACCTACACATTCGGAATGGAGATTAAATTCTAGGGAGGACGGATTATGAGAATACAATTCAAGCATACTGTAATAACTCTGGGCGTAGCCCTTCTCTGTTCCTGCTCCGACATCGATTTCAGCCTGGACAGGTCCTACAGGAACGGTCCAGCCACGGGCACCTTCCCCGCAAGTGAGGAAGAGGCCCTCGCAGGAGTGCTGGTATCATACAAGAACCTCGGTAACGGCAGCTTCCAGCAGCAGTACAACCCCTTCCCGTACCGCTTCCTGGACAACGTGACCGATATAGGCTGCCACCGCGCCGCAAAAATGGGAACCTGGCTGGAGTTTGAGAATTCCACCCTTACCAGTAAGAACAGCGTCGTATCCAGCCTCTATTCAGGTATTTACAAGACAGTCGGACGTATCCATCTGGTGCTCGACAATCTCGACCACCTGCGCGACAAGATAGACTACGAGACCTTCTGCCAGTTCAAGGCGGAGCTTCTCTGCCTGCGCGCATACGTTTATAACATGGGCTGCATGTACTTCGGCGATATCCAGTTCATCGACCACTGCCTGACTCTCAACGATTATTCTTATCCGAGGGTGGCCAGGGCCACGGTCATCAACCGCATTCTTGAGGACATGGACGACGAACTCCTGGACCATCTGCCCGTGCAGTGGCCCAAGGCCCAGTGGGGCAACGTTCGCCTCGGCAGGGCTGCCGCATACGCCCTCAAGGCAAGGATTTGCCTCTGCTGGGATATGTTCGACGATGCCGCCAAGTACGCCAAGCGTGCCATGGAACTCTCGGAAGGAATCTATTCGCTGACTCCTCTTAACTGCACCTACTATGCTACGGCCCTTGACGGAGAGCCTACCGCGGCGCCACTCTTCGGCTTCGAAGCCGAGGATGGTAGCAGCGAGTGGATGTGGGCCATCTCCTTCAACCTGCTGGCCGCCAGCAACGTGCATCACGGCATCTATACCTTCGCATCACGCGTGCACAACGGTGCCGCCGGGGCAGGACCCACCCAGGCTCTCATGGATACCTTCCAGTGCACGGACGGGCTCAGCATAGTGGAATCTCCCCTCTATAACTGGAAGACCCCCTGGAAGAACCGCGATCCGCGCCTCGACCTTTACTGCCTGCGCAACGACACCCGCTGCATGGGCATAGAGTACTCGGCGAAGACCACTGCAACCACGGTGATGGACTTCATCTCCGGAGCAGCGGTTAACAACAACGACGTAATCGGCAACAAGAGCGAGTACGGCCCCAACGGCAAGAGCGGTCCCGGAGGATACCTCTGGCGCAAATACTGCGATCCGGCCTACTACGGACAGATCGTGGGCACGAGTTACGAGGATGACCTTGACGTTCCCATCATACGTTATGCGGAACTTCTGCTGATTGATGCCGAAGCAAATATCGAGATGCAGGGAGGCGACCTCGAGCGTGCCGCACGCGACCTCACGCAGATCCGCGCGCGCGTCAAGATGCCGGCCATTACCAGCACCGACAGGGATGAGCTGCGCAAGGCCCTCCGTTACGAACGCAAGGTGGAGCTCTGCAACGAGGGCTTCCGCTGGTTCGACCTGCGCCGCTGGAAGGACGATACGGGCAAATGCCTCGCCGCGACCGCGGTCAACGGCAACCAGTACGCTCCCGCCTTCAACGACGCCATTCCCAATGCCAAACCCAGCATCGACAAGAACTGGATAGTCAGCTACGACGGCGATACCTGGGACGGCAATACGTTCAACCTCCGCGTCCTGCGTACGCTGGTGTTCACTAACGACAGGGACGAGCTCTGGCCATTCCCTTACACCGAGCTCACCACCAACCCTGCCCTCAATCCCGATACCGACCAGAATCCAGGATACTGATGAATATGAAAAAGATACTTATATATGCTCTGATGGCTCTCTGCGCACTTGCGGCATGTACCAAGGCCGCGGACGAGCCCGAATACAAGCCGGATACCACTCTCCACCGTACGGGGGAAGTGACCCTGCTGGCTTCGATGGAAGACTTCTCGACCAGGGTCGAGATGCCCGGCACCGGGCATGGGGTCTGGAAGAAGAACGACAGCCTCGCCGTTTTCACTACCGACGGAACTCCCGTCATCTTCCGTATAGAAGGGACCGGAGACACCCGCCGGGCCAGGTTCACCGGCACTATTCCTTCCGGCAAGAAGCTCGGATCGCTTGCGGTTTATCCGTACGAGTCCGTGGTTTCCTACGAAGGGGGAGCCCTCCGCGTAAACGTGCCTTCGACCTACGATGTGGCCGGGAACAGCTTCAAGGGGGTGATGATAGCTTCCATTGAGGACAGCTGGGAAATTGCTTTCACCCAGCTCTTCGCCCTTATGAACTGCTCGTTCAAACAGATTCCGGCAAACGCCCACGTGATGCGCATCACCGAGCAGGGACGCAGCCTCGCCGGCAACTTCCTGGTGGATCCCGAAAAAGGCGTCGTCACTGGCATAACCGCCCCTGCGGGCACTTCCGGGCTGGAAATCAGTTTCTCCGAGAGTCCGGTTTCGTTCTCTATGACCCTGCCTTTGCCTGTGGCTGAGTACAAGAATCTGGTGGCGACCATTTACGACAAGGCGGGGGATGAGGTGATATCGTCCACCCTCACTTCGTCGGGGATTTTCTTCGACAGGGCCGAGCTCCGGAACGTGGAGACCGAGTTCCCCAAGGTGCACGTCGTTTCCGATTACGTCTCGCTCAAGGGAGTCAACTGGTGCCGCGGAAACCTCATTTCGCAGAAAGACGCCGCCGAGCCCGGGTTCATGCCCGGATGGAGGCTCGCTCCCACCCAGTGGTATTGCCACAATTACGACAAGAAGGTACTCAACGACGGTACCAAGGATTACAATTACGACGACAATCAGGCAACCGCCGCTCGTTACATAATCGACAAGGATAACTGCGACCACTTCAACTTCGGTGGCATTGCCAACTACACCAGCATCGACCTTGCCGACGTGGCGCAGCCTGTGGGTGACAAGAGCATTTGCGGCAAGATGTACACCAACGCCGGATGTACCGCCGAAACCACGGATCCTGCCGCAGCTGTGTACGGCGACCTTGCGTTCTGGGCATCCAACGGTTCGCTGCGTATGCCTACGAGCGAGGAAATAGCCACCCTGAAACAGTGCGACCTGCAGTATGGCTATGTGATCGACAAGGCTACCGATATGAAGATCTGGGGCATATTGCTCACTGATCCCGTCGGGGATACTCCCGCTACCAACACTACCGCAAGGGAGATTACCGACGAGGATATGGAAGAAGGCCTCTTCCTTCCCTGCGCGGGACGTCATGCCGACTCCAATGTCATTGTCATCAACTTCCGCACACAGGCAGACTACTGGAGCGGACAGGCGGTGGACAAGGCCAAGCTGACCGGCGAATCGTGGTACAGCAGCGGCGCCGGCGACAATTACCAGTATTCCGACTTTGTCAACTATTCCAGCAATAAGCTTTCCTGCGGACACAGTACCGGCTATGCCTACGACCGTAGGGCCGGCTTCTGCATCAGACCTGTAAAGAACTGAATATGAAAAGATTACTATATATCGTAGCACTTGCTGCGGCGCTTTCCGCCTGCAGCAAGGAGGCTCCGGGCGGCAAAGATCCCGGAAACGGGGGAGCGGAGCTTATGCCCGCCACCCTGCTGGCTTCTGCCTCCGAAACGAGGACTGCCCTCGACGGCAAGCACGTACAGTGGCTTCCCGCCGACAGCATCGCGGTCTTCGACCAGGAGGGAGTGAACCATGGCTTCGGTACAGCGGCCGGTGGAAGTACGGCGAGCTTTACGGGTAGCCTTCCCGGCGACACCCAGGAAGTTAAGGCCGTGTATCCTTACAAGAAGACCGCCGCGCTTGTTTCCGGAAAGGTCCAGGCGTCGCTTCCTGCGGCTCAGATAGCTGTAAAAGATGGATTCGCCGACGACCTGGCGGTACTCACCGCAAGCGGAGCGATGGAGAATATGTCCGCCACCCTGCATTTCAAGCAGGCATGCGGCCTCGTAAAGGTAGTCGTTGCAGGCAATGACATTTCTTCGGTCGAGCTTACGGCTCCTGACGGAACGGCCCTTGCGGGGGACGCCCTGGTGGCATTCGACCTCTCCGCCCCCACGGTGGCGGCTCCCGTCTCGTCCCTGACCCTCGGTCCGGCTTCGGGAACTGCAATAGCTCCGGGGACTTACTACTTTACCTGCTGGCCCGTTGCGGCTACGGCCGGGTGCAAGGTAGTCTGGCATTCCGCAAGCCTTTCCAAGACCAAGACCCTGAATCTTGACACCGCCCTCGCCGTAAACAGGGCCGGCATCAGCGAGATTCCCCTCAGCGACGGTGACCTTAGCTGGGATGGTGAGACTCCAGCACCCGCGGGAGTTACAATCAACGGCACGGCCCTCACCGAGACTTCTACCGGAATATACGAAGGAACCTTTGCATTCGATGCAACCGGGACCTTCGCAGTTAATTACAAGGGCGAGGATTATGGCTTCCTGTCCTACAGCGGTGCCGGCGGTATTGGCAAGTGCAACAGCGTTTATTCGGCACTGCCTTTCTGCAACCTTTCGGGTGCCAAGACCAATAAGGCCGACTACGGTTACAGCGTCAAGCGCGCCATAGGCCGCATGGGCAAGATTTCCGCCGGGGCTAACATGTTCTATGTGAACCTTGCCGCCGCATCCCAGATCTACGCCCGCATCAACATGGCGGCCACTGTTCCGGAGTATTATTTCCGCCTGGAGGAAACTCCCGACGCGAGCGTAGTGTTCCATGAGGACTTTGATCTCTGCACCAGCGGAGGCGACTATATGGTTGCTATCAAGGGCAGCCTGGGCAACGTTACCGACGGAATAGCCCCTGCTACGAAGGATGGCAGGACTGCAAACCAGCCTTCGGAATCGTTCTATTATCCTTCGGGAGGAGACCCTGTTGCTTCCGAGACCTTCATCGCCAACCGCGGATTCGAAGGATGGACCTTCGCATTTTCTGGCGAACGTCCCGGCGCCATGCAACTCTGCTCGGGAAGCGTAGGAGGCTACATGATCACTCCGGCCTTCTCTTCCCTTACAGCGGGTTCGGACATTACCGTTACCGTCGATATCGCCCGATTCTCGAGCTCTTCCACCGATCCCATCAGCCTGATACTGCTGGGAGGCGGCACCTGGACCACGGGACACGTGGAGGTGGAGGCCTACGCGGCTGCCTCTGCGCCTGCCCAGGCTAAGGATTATCCTTCCAATGGGACCGACACCTTCTCGATTGTAGATGACGCATATTGCCCCCATACCCTTGGAAATAGCGACTACGACAAGCCTCATTCGGTCTTTACCCTGCACGCCAGTGGGGCCGGTCCTGCAACGCAGCTCAAGATAGATGCGCCTAAGGGAGCGAGCAGTGCCCCCAGATGCTTTATTTTCGACATTAAAGTGAGCAAATGATGATACGCGATTATTTACATATTTGCCTTGCAGGCCTGCTTCTTTGCGCCCTCGGCTCCTGCCATGCCAGCAATATGGACGACAGCGACATAATGCCCTGGGACAAGGACATGGACAATACGCCCGAGGCTCCCAAGTCGGAGGCGGTGGTAGGCGAGCCCCTTCCCGCATGGGAGGAAGGTTACCTCGACATTCATGCCGTCAATACCGGCAGGGGAGAGTGCACCTTCTTTATAATGCCGGACGGAACCACTCTCGTGGTGGATGCCGGTGAGGTGGTCAATAAGTCCTCTGAATACGACTGGGTGGCACAGAGGCCTGACGCCAACACCCGAGCATACGTTACCTACGCCCGTTATATGTCGCACTTCCTGCCGGAAGTCGCTGGAGGTAAACTCGATTACTTCCTCACGACCCATTTCCACATAGACCATTTCGGTTCCAGCGGCAGCAAACTTGAAGTGGTTAACGGCTATCATATCAGCGGTATGATGGGCCTTTACAGCCTGCTGCGCTTCAATAAGCTCATCGACCGCGCCTGGCCCGACTACAGCGACGAAGCCCTGGCGACCAGCGATTTTTCGACCAGCATTGTCGATTACAGGGCCTTTGTGGATTATCACAAGACCAGGGGTCTTACGGTCGAGAAGTTCGAGCTGGGCTCCAAATCCCAGATAGCCATGGTGCATAAGCCGAAGGACTACGACTTCGAAATCAGCAACGTTGCGGCCAACGGCTGTGTTTGGAACGGCAGCGAAGGAGTTGACGCCTTCGGCTCTGCCAAACATAGCGAGAACGGCTCCAGCTGCAGCATCTACATACGCTACGGCGATTTCGATTATCTCACCTGCGGTGACGGGGGACAGAACGGAAAGATCGAGAACCCCCTCGCACAGCAGATCAACCACAGGATGGAAGCCATGAAGGCCCATCACCACATGTCGGTCAATACCATGACCAATACCTCGATGGCTATATTCAAGCCCATGGTGGTGGTTACCCAGAGCTTCTACGTGCGTCCGGAGGACCAGCCCAACGCTTCCGTGTTCGGCAATCTCCTCTCTACCACAAGCTTCGTGGGTGAGAAGAACTTCTACTTCACCAACATAGACCCGAGCGTGCAGACCGCCAAGGCGACCCTGTATTCCAATCCCTCGGTTAAATCCGTCGGAGGACACGTGGTTATCAGGGTGGCGCCGGAAGGCGGCAGCTTCTACGTCTATGTTCTGGACGACACCGATACCAACTACACCGTCAAACAGATTGACGGTCCGTTCACCTGCCTCCACTAAAATGCAAGCATCATGAAGACTTTAACGAGAATATTCATTTCCTGCCTGCTCCCCATGGGACTGCTTCTTTCCTGCGAGCCGGAAGCTACTTCCGACAAGGCCGGGATTGCGGTGGAATCCATTAGTGTGGAAGGCTCTTCTCACGAAATATATATAGCCGGGTCAGTACAGCTCACTGCGAGCGTTCTGCCCGAAAACGCCACCGACAAGCGTGTGGCATGGATGTCAACCGACGAGAGTGTGGCTACGGTCGACGGGGGAGGCCTCGTTACCGGAGTGGCCAGGGGTACCGCAACCATCAGGGCCATCACCCTGGACGGCGCCAAGGTCGCCACGTTTGCCGTAAGCGTGCTCAAGCCCGCGGTTCCGGACAAGCCCGGCGAGATATCCGGAGACATTGAAGATTTTAACTAAAACAATAACACTTTTCAGACGATGAAAAACAATCATTACATTGCGCCGGACGTTGAACTGGCCGCAGTTTTTTGTCCCGGACAGATTTGCAAGGCAAGTTACGGGGTGGTCACGGAGGTCTTCGAAGACCCGGAAGAGATCACAGGAATAACCTGGGATGACTGATGTTCAACCTTTAAACAAGTACATGTCATGAAAACACAGAAATCATTTGCTTTCCTTGCAATTTTGGCTTTTGCGGCACTGTCCTGTTCGAAGGAAGAAACAGCTCCGCAGGCAGAATCAGAAGAACCTATCGTACATGAGGGTATTGCGTTTAATGCAGTCCTCGAGCAGCCCACAAGGGCAACCCTTGACGGTTACACCGTAAAGTGGGAGGAGGGAGACCAGATAGCCGTGCATAACGGCACCACGTGGGCGGTTTCCGACCCTCTTCAGTCCTCAGACATTACCGGAGGCGGCGTCAACGCCACGTTCTATGTAACCATCGATGCCGCTGCCACATATTATGCGGTTTATCCCGCAACGGCGGCCCCTGCATCCGCTCCGGAAGGCGACAATATCAGCATCATCCTGCCTGCCGTGCAGACTATACCTGCTGATCACAAGATTGCCAAAGAGGCATTGGTACAGGTATCCAAATCCGCAAGTACCGCCCTCTCGTTCAAGAACGCCGTATCTCTCGTAGAGTTCAAGGTTCCCGAAAGCGGCATTTCCTCGGTCTATTTCGAGGCTTCCCAGTCCGGTTCCCCCCTCAATATTGTGGGTACGGGCACGGTCGATGCCGGAACTCCCGGTACCGTCACTGGCAATGCTGCAAGGGTCATCGTAAACAGCGCCAGCACCTTCACCTCCGGACAGAACTACCTTGCGGCCATTTACCCGCAGGCTGCTGTGGTTGACGGTTTCCGCTTCACCTTCACCAAGGTTTCGGTCGCCAACGGCGCCCAGAAGGCTTTCCGCACAGGTTCCCTCACGTCGGCCATCGAGTTCCCGGTGAACGGCGGTAAGAAGGTTACCGACTTCGACGGCGACCTTAGCTGGGTCGGCCCCATCTCCGACAAGGCTGAGCTCGATAAATGGGCTTCGCACGCCTCATACTGGCAGGTTGGCGAGACCCTCCTGCTCGACGCCGACATCGACTACGGCGGAGCTACATGGACGCCGGTGAATGGTCGTTATGACGAGGCAGACGGATTCCGTGGCACTCTGGATGGACAGAACCACAGTATCTACAATATTATTTTAGGGGCTGATTCAGGTGACTACGTTGGCTTTTTCGGCTTTATGTCTTCCGAATCGAAGACTGAAAGGGTGAAGGATATTAAGTTCGGCTATGATCCGTCTAGCAGTGCGGCTGATGCTACCAGCAGTCTTACCACATCTTCTAATCCTTCCGACGGTTTGAAGATCGGTGTGGTTGCCGGAGCACTTAACAATGCAATCCTTTCAGGCATAAGCAATTATATTCCTGTTTCCGTAAGCGGTACCGTCAACAGTGGCGCCCAGCTTGGAGGACTTGTAGGCAGAACCGGTAACGACGTGGAGATAAACAACTGTAATAACCATGCTGCCGTTACCTTTGCTGCCTCTGCAACTCATTCTTATCTGGGCGGAATAGCCGGCGTAGTTGGCGGCAGCAATGTTACTGTAAGCGCTTGTTATAATTATGGAGATATAACACGCACCGTGGCATCGGCTTCATCCGGGAGTGGTAATAATTTCATTGCGGGTATAGTCGGGCGTTCAGGGGCCGACCTGCATGGCATAAGTATCACCGGTTGCCACAATCAAGGTGAGATTGGCACGACTGTCGATATTAAGTGTGCACAGGTTTATGTAGGCGGCATTCTTGGTATGGACAATAACAGTGATGACAGTAGTGCAAATGTTACTGTTTCCAATTCTTTCAATGATCCCACCGGGGTAGTGAAGTGCGCCGTTCTCTCTGCAATCTCCCAAACCGGATTTGGAGGTATCGTCGGTGATATGAAGAATCATTCGGTGGTTGACGGATGCAGCAATCTTGGCGAGGTCCGCAAAGCGGGAGATATCTCTGTGAATGTCGGAAGATTCGGAGGAATAGTTGGTTATCTTCAGGGGGCGGAAGCTGTCGTACAGAACTGCAACAATGGATCGTCCGGAAATCCTGCACATGGAGCCGTTAACGATGAGGCGCAGACTACAACCAAGAAGAACCAGAGGATTGGAGGCATTGCAGGCCATCAGGCCGCCGGCACCATTGATAATTGTAAGAACTATGGAACAGTTCAGGCAAAGGCTACATCGGCTAACCAATATGAGTATGTGGGTGGCATTGTCGGCAACTATACGGATGGCTCCATTACCAACTGCGAACATCATGGAGCGGTCATATCTGCTGGCTCTACTGCAAAGTATTCCGCTGGGGGTATAGTAGGCCTTGTAAGTGGTGGAAAAACAATCAACACCGGAACAGGGTGTAGTATTTATGGCTCCGTAAGCTGCAGTTATGCGGCCAATGCCGGACTTGTCGTCGGTTTTTATACCAGCACCAGTACCACTTGCTTGGGTTCATCCGTAAGTCCTATCGCAATTTACAGCTCCTGCACTGTCAACGGCAATGCAATAAGCAACGATTCCGAGAATGCTTACTACTTCGGCAAGTATCTTGCTGGCACTGACGCGGGAATAATCGCTTCCGGCGTTGCTTCCGGAAACAACACCATTTGGGGTTCGTACAGTGCGCTCTAAGTTTCTTACGGTACTCGCATTAGTCCTTTCGGCTCCCGTTTGCCTCGCATGGCACCCGGGAGCCGGAACGGGCAAGCCCCTCCCCGCATGGAAGGAGGGCTGGCTGGACATACACGCCATCAATTCCGCCAGGGGAGAGTGCACCTTCTTTATTCTGCCCGACGGCACCACGCTCGTGGTTGATGCCGGTGAGTTCTGCGATTACAGGAGCTCCCGCTTTGCTAACGTTACCCCCAAGCCGGATGCAGCCACGCGCCCCTATAAGGTTTACGCGGATTACATGCGGCATTTCCTTCCTACACAGTCGGCCGACAGTCTGGATTATTTCGTTCTCACCCATTACCATATGGACCATATGGGCAGGGTTGAGGCAGGCTTTGGTAAGGATCCTGAGGGAGGTTATGTCCTGTCCGGCGTGACGGCGTTATACGGAGAGCTGCCCTTCCACACGCTTCTGGACCGTTCTTATCCGGATTATTCGAAGGCGATCCATACAGGAGGTACTGCTGCGAACTTCGACTTCTACTCGGACTTCGTGCGCTTCAACGTGGAGCATCGCGGCCTCAGGGCGGAAAAGTTCGTGCCCGGAACTGACTCCCAGATAGTGCTCCGTCACAGGCCTGGGGCTTATAAGAACTTCAGCATCTTCAATTATGCCGGAGGTGGCTTTGCCTGGGACGGTTCCAAAGTGGTGGATACTCATGCTAAGCGCGAGAATGCCATGTCCTGCGCATTCCTGCTCAGCTACGGGCCCTTCGAGTACTGGACCAGCGGCGACAATAACTACGAAAAGCTCGTACGCTGCACCGCCGGGGCCATAGGACACTCTATCGAGGCCATGAAGTGCCATCACCACATGTCCAACCCGGAATCAGTGCTCGCTGAGAATGACGTGTTGCATCCCCAAGTGGTGGTTACCCAGAGTTTCTACTGCCGCGAGATTCAGCCTCACAGGCAGATAATAGATGCGATAGGGGATGGCCAGGACCTCTTCTTTACCAATATAGAGCAGTCCGTGATAGATGAGGCGCCTGAAGTCTACGCCAAATGCAAGGCCATAGGCGGCCATTTCGTAATACGTGTTAAACGTGGCGGACGGAAGTTCTGGGTCTATCAGCTGGACGATACCTCGCCCAATTATACCGTCAAGGCTATTTACGGGCCCTACAGGAGCCGCTGACGGGTTCCATGTGAAGAGTTACAAGCGTGTCGGCGCCGAAGCGTTCGCGAATCCTGCGTTCGATGGCGTCGGCACGTTCGTGTACGGTGCTTAGTGGAAGGGAACCGTCCATTCGGACATGCACTTCCACTGCTATGCGTTTGCCTATCCTGCGGGTGCGGAGGTTGTGGGGTTCCGTCACGTCCGGGAACGACAGGATGAGGTCCTCAATTTCTTTTTCTGTGGCCTCCGGCAGGGAACTGTCGGTGAGTTCTCCCATGCAGGGGAGAAGTATCTGCACGGCCACCTTTACCAGCATGGCGCCGACGACTATAGCCGCCAGGGGGTCTAGCACCGTCCATCTGTTTCCGAGCAGGATAGCTCCGCCGATTCCGAGGAGAGCTCCCACGGAGGACAGGGCGTCGCTGCGGTGGTGCCAGGCATTTGCTATTACGGCCTGAGAGTCAAGTTTTCGCCCTTTGCGTTCCGTGTAGCGGTAAAGGAATTCCTTGACCAGGATAGAAATCAGGGCGGCCCATAGGGCTATCATGCCCGGGGCCTCTATCTGTGCGCCGCCGAGCCAGGCCACGAACTTGAGGGCTCCGGAGACTATGATGCCGATGGCGGCCGCCACAAGGGCCAGGCCGATGAAAAGGGTTGCTACCGTCTCGTATTTGCCGTGGCCGTAATCGTGGGAGGCGTCCTGCGGGCGTGCGCTTATGCCCACGAATACCAGCACTATGATGTCGGTAAGGAAGTCGGACAGGGAGTGCACCGCGTCCGCTATCATGGCGGAGCTGTTCGCTGCGAATCCGGCCACGAACTTGAAGATGAGCAGCAGGATGTTCCCGACGCTGCCCACAAGGGTTACACGGTATATTTCTTTCTCCCTTTCCATGCAGACTGCAATTTGCGAATACGAAGGTAGAAAATAAATCCGAAATTACGCGGAAATGCTTATCTTTGTAAAACCTCACTTGTCATGGCTGTAAAATACATCTTCGTTACGGGCGGCGTCGCTTCCTCGCTGGGGAAGGGCATTATAGCCGCCTCCCTTGCCAAATTGCTGCAGGCCCGCGGGCTTCGCGTGACCATCCAGAAGTTCGACCCCTACATCAATATCGATCCGGGTACGCTGAATCCCTACGAGCACGGAGAGTGCTACGTTACGGAGGACGGCGCCGAGACCGACCTTGACCTGGGTCATTACGAGCGCTTCCTGGGCGTGCACATGTCCAAGGCCAACAACGTCACTACCGGCAAGGTGTACAATACGGTCATCACCAAGGAGCGCGAAGGCGCATATCTTGGCAAGACGGTGCAGATAGTGCCTCACATCACGGACGAAATCAAGCGCCGTATGCTGCTGCTCGGCAAAACCGGCCAGTACGACGTCATTATCACCGAGGTCGGAGGAACCGTCGGCGATATGGAGAGCCAGCCCTTCGTGGAAGCCATCCGTCAGCTCCAGTGGGAACTCCCGGAAGAGGACCTGATGTGCATACATCTCACCCTCGTGCCTTATCTCGCAGCCGCCAAGGAACTTAAGACAAAGCCTACCCAGCACTCGGTGCAGGCCCTCCAGCAGGCCGGTGTGCATCCCGATATCATAGTCTGCCGTACGGAGAAGGAGCTTTCGCCGGAGATTCGCCGCAAGATGGCGCTTTTCTGCAACGTTAAGCCGGGACACGTCATACAGAGCATAGACGCCTGGAGCATTTACCAGGTGCCTCTCAATATGGAGGCCGAGGGTCTCGACAGCATGGTCTGCAACCATCTGGAAATCAGTACTCCCGAGCCCGACCTCCGTGGCCTGAAGGAATTCCTCAAGAAGCTGAAGAATCCCCATCACAGCGTCGACGTGGCTCTCGTAGGCAAATACGTGGAGCTTCAGGATGCATACAAGTCCATCCAGGAATCCTTTGTGCACGCCGGTGCTGCCAACGACTGTAAGGTTAACGTGCATACCATCCACAGCGAGCATCTGGACGATTCCAACGTGGACGAACTGCTCGGCAGCATGGACGGAATACTCGTGGCTCCCGGTTTCGGAGAACGCGGCCTCGAAGGTAAGGTGGTTGCTATACGCTACGCCCGTGAGCACGGGGTTCCTTTCTTCGGTATCTGCCTCGGAATGCAGATGGCCGTGGTGGAGGTCGCCCGCGACCTTCTGGGCTGGAAGGATGCCGCCTCCACGGAGGTGAAGCCTGTCACCAAGCATCCGGTCATCGACCTCATGGAAGACCAGAAGAGCACCACCATCAAGGGTGGAACCATGCGTCTGGGCGGATACGAGTGTGAGCTTCAGGAGGGCAGCCTCATCAATAAGATTTACGGTACCAC
>CAMHTE010000028.1 GCA_946187975.1 uncultured Bacteroidales bacterium
CGATGACCTCTTCCTTCTTCTCGGGCTCGAGCATACCTTCGATACCGTCCTTGACCTCGTTGATGGCGTCATAGATGACGGAGTAGAGTCGGATCTCGATGCCTTCCTTCTCGGCGGCGCGGCGGGCCTCCACGGTGGGACGCACCTGGAAGCCGATGATAACGGCGTCGGAAGCTTCGGCGAGCAGGATATCACTCTCGGAGATAGCACCCACGGCCTTGTGGATGACATTCACGCGTATCTGCTCGGTGCTGAGCTTGATGAGGGAGTCGGACAGGGCCTCCACGGAACCGTCCACGTCGCCCTTGACGATGACGTTGAGTTCCTTGAAGTTGCCTATGCTGATGCGGCGGCCGATCTCCTCGAGGGTCATATGCTTCTGGGTCTTGATGCCCTGGATGCGGATGAGCTGCTCGCGCTTGGCGGCGATGCTCTTGGCCTCCTTCTCGTCGGCGAGGACGTTGAACTTCTCACCGGCGGCGGGGGCTCCGTTGAGTCCGAGCACCGATACCGGAGTGGAAGGGCCGGCTTCGGTCACGCGCTGTCCACGCTCGTTGAACATGGATTTCACACGGCCGTAGTAGCTTCCGCTGAGCATTACGTCACCCTGACGGAGGGTTCCGTTCTGCACCAGGATGGTGGCCAGATAGCCGCGTCCCTTATCCAGCGACGACTCGATGACCGCACCTGCGGCAAGCCTGGAAGGATTGGCCTTGAGGTCGAGCATGTCGGCCTCGAGCAGGACCTTGTCGAGAAGCTTGTCGACATTCAGTCCCTGCTTGGCGGATATCTCCTGGCACTGGTACTTTCCTCCCCATGCCTCCGTGAGGATGTTCATCTGGGAGAGCTGCTGATAGATCTTTTCGGGCTGTGCGCCGGGTTTATCTATCTTGTTGATAGCGAACACCATGGGAACTCCGGCGGCCTGCGCATGGTTGATGGCCTCGACAGTCTGCGGCATCACGGCGTCGTCCGCGGCGATGATTATGATCGCAAGGTCGGTCATCTGGGCTCCGCGGGCACGCATGGCGGTGAACGCCTCGTGACCAGGGGTATCCAGGAAGGTGATGCGGCGGCCGTTCTCGAGCATGACGTTGTAGGCGCCGATATGCTGGGTTATACCACCCGCCTCACCGGCAATTACGTTGGTCTTGCGGATGTAGTCGAGCAGCGAGGTCTTACCATGGTCCACGTGACCCATCACGGTAATGACGGGCGGACGCGCCATCATATCTTCCTCGCGGTCGGGCTCTTCGGCGGCGGCAATCTCATCGGTGAGTTCCGCTCCTACGAATTCGACCTTGTATCCGAACTCCTCGGCTACCAGCACGAGGGCTTCGGCATCGAGCCTCTGGTTGATGGAAACCATGAGACCCAGGCTCATGCAGGCCCCTATCACGTTATTGACGGGGGTGTTGTTCATGAGGGTGGCGAGGTCGTTTACGGTCACGAATTCGGTAACCTTCAGGACCTTCTTCTCGGCAGCCACCTGCTCCAGTTCCTCCTGGGTGCGCTGGGCTGCGAGTTCACGCTTCTCCTTACGATATTTGGCGCCGAAGTTGTTCTTGCGGCCCTCGTTCATCTTGGCGTACGTCTCCTTGACCTGCTTCTGGATCTCCTTCTGCATCTCTTCCATCTCGGCCTCGGTCATGGCGGGCTTGAAACGGTCGCGGTCACGGCGGCGCTTGCCGCTGCCGGCCTGTGCCTGCTGGGCAGGCTTGTCTTTCTTAGGATTACGCTCTATGTTCTGACCGGCCTTGGCCACGTCCACCTTCTGGGTGCCCTTGCTGATGCGCTCACGCTTCTTGACCTGGGGTTTACGGTCGAACTGCGAGAGGTCGATCCTGCCTACCACCTTGAAGGGATTCTCCTTTTCGCCTTCAGCCGCAGGGGTTGCAACGGCTGCTTCTTCGGCGGCGGGAGCCTCCGGTTCGGGTGCAGGGGCGGGCTCAGGCTCGGGTGCGGGGGCAGGTTCCGGTTCCGCGACAGGTTCGGGTGCGGGAACGGGCTCCTCGGCGGGAGCCTTCACAGGTTCCGGCTTGGCCTTTGGCTTCGGAGCCGGTTTAGCCACAGGCTCGGGCTCTGCCACGGGTTCGGGCTTGGGTGCCGGCTCCGGCGCGGGTTCCGGCTCAGGTTCCGCTGCGGGCTTAGGCTCCGGTGTGGGTTTTTCCTTCTTCCTGGAGAGGGTGTTGGAGCGGACTATCAACCGCTCGGTCTCTTCTTCCTCTTCCTCAGCCTCGTCCTCGCGCTGCTTGGCCGAATTCACAAGGATATCGGTCATCTTGATAGCGCGTTCCCTGGCCTCTTCGGCAGCCTTCAGGTCGGCACCGAACTGCTTTTGGATAGCGGGGAGGTACTCGTCGGAGAACTTTGCGTTAGGATTCTCCTCAACGTCCGCTCCCTGGGCCTTGAGGAAATCCACAAGGTCCTGCAGTCCGATATTGAACTGCCGCATTATTTTGTTAAGTCGTAATTCTGCCATATAAACCCCTTTATATCAGTAATTAATCTTCGAATTCAGCGCTCAGGATGGCACGTACGTCATCCACGGTCTCCATGTCGAGGTCGGCACGCTTGGCCAGATCCTCGGGATCGATGGCGAGTACGCTCTTTGCGGTGTCGCAGCCGATTGCCTTGAGCTTGTCGATGACCCAGCCGTCGATGGTATTGCCGTACTGAGGATCGGTAAACTCTTCGAGTGCCACGTCGTCGTCATCGGCGTTCTGAGGTTCGTCCTTGGAGGTCTCGCGCCAGACTTCGATCTCGCGGTCGACCAGCATACCGGCAAGCTGAACGTTCACACCGCCATGTCCGATACCCTTTTCGACCTCGGAAGCTGCAAGGTAAACCTTCACCTTGTCGCCGGGAGCCGAACCCATATCGATGGAAGATACACGTGCGGGAGCGAGGGCGCGCTGGATGAGCAACTTGGAATTGGCCGTCCACTGCAGCACGTCGATGTTCTCGTTGCGAAGCTCACGGACGATACCGATGATACGGCCGCCCTTGACGCCTATGCAGGCTCCTATAGGGTCTATGCGCTCGTCGTAGGACTCCACGGCAACCTTTGCACGCTCACCGGGGACACGCACCACCTTCTTGACGGTGATGAGGCCGTCGGCAATCTCAGGAACCTCCATCTCGAACAGACGGGCAAGGAACTCGGGAGTGATACGGGAAAGGGTGATGTAGGGAGTGGTGTTGTTGCGCATCTCCACGCTGCGGATGATGGCACGTACGGTGTCGTTCTTCTTGAAGCGCTCGCCCGGAATCTGCTCCTCCCTCGGGATGTGCAGTTCGTTGCCGTCCTCGTCGAGGATGAGCACTTCGCGGGTCCAGGTCTGGTACACTTCACCGGTGAAGATCTCGCCGACCTTCTCGGAGTACTTCTTGTACACGTTCGCCTTCTCGATGTCCATGATGCGGCCCTGGAGGTTCTGGCGGATATTGAGGATTCCGCGACGGCCGAAAGCCGAGAGGGGAAGCAGACGGGCGTAGGTGTCGCCTATCTCGTAATCGTCGTCCCCGCTCTCCTTGCGCACCTCTTCCAGAGTCATTTCCGATGCGGGATTCTCCACCTCTTCGACAATCTCGAAGTTCTGGTAGATCTCGCAGGTTCCCTTATCGACGTTCACGATGACGTCGAAGTTGTCGGAAGACCCGTAGGTCTTGGCAATCTGTGTGAGGAACACATCCTTGAGCACACCCATCATCACGGGGCGGTCAATGTTCTTCTCTTCCTTGAAGTCCTTGAAGGCATCAATGAGAGTAATCTTTTCTTCTTTTTCCATTTATAATGTCGATAAATAATTATTCTTCCCTGAGGACGGCGTCGGCCTCCGATGCGGGTATGCCCGCGGAACCCACGGTAAGGGCGTAGTCTTCCACGTCGCGGTCGAAAGCCTTGAGCACAGCACGGTGCACGTACTCGCAGTCGTCGAGCGACACTCCGCCCGCTTTGTCTATGGTCACCTCAATGTTATTGTCGTCGTCCAGCTCGAGGGCGACCAGGCTGCAGGAGCGTTCCAACACCGCCTGCTGCACTACCGAAAGGAGTTCCTGTTTTTCCATCAGTTTCATAAAAAAAGATAGAGGACCTCGCGGCCTCTATCCAATTCACTGTGCAAATATAAGCATAAATCTTTAATCCTCAAAATCATTTCTTTCCGTCCACACGGACTTCCTTGATACCCGAATGGTATATAACCCGGTAGTCGTCGGAGAAGATGTCGAGCACGAAGACCTCGTAGTGCCTGCCGTCCGGATGAACCCTCACGACGATGTGCCCGGTGGGCTTGAACAGGCCCCACAGTTCATCGCCCAAATGCGAACGGGCCGCATCCGTCGTCGTGTAGAACTCCCTCGGTTCGGGGTACACCAGGGGATCCGCCAGGCGGCGCATGGTCCCCGCATAGGGATGCTGTCTGTTGCTGGCCATGAAGACGAAGACCTCCGGACGAGTGGCCATGAGGAACTTTGCGTTAGACGACTCCCTCCATCCGTGATGGTCGGGTTTGACCAGGGTCACGTGCGGGCAGAGATCCGCCACAAAGCTCTCGAAATCGCGCTCCTGGCTCTTGAAGTTCTTATAATTCCCGCTGCCCAGATCGCCGCAGTTGTAATACACGAAGTCACCGTAGCGGAGGAGGAAGCCGCAGCTGTTCATATTTTCGTCGAACAGGCTGATATCGCCGGAATACATCTTGCGGGTCTGCATTCCCTTTCCGGTCCACACCTCTCCGTTGGCAACTATATTCCGCACCTCGAACTTTCCGGCATAGGGCTTGGGATCGTGAAGCAGCGCAAACTGCTTCTTACTGCCCACCTGGAAGCGTTCCATCTGCATGCCCTGCGAGCGTTGATACTCCACGAAAGCCAGGTAATCCTTCATCAGCGAGCACTCCTTGAAAATCTTCTCCCTGGACGGGAAATCGTAGCTTGGATATGCCCTGTCCACCATCTTATGGAAGCGTATAAGGTCCCCTACCAGGGTGATTCCGCTGCGGGCGTAGCCGTGCTCCCCGGGAAGCGCCGTCTTGGGAGAACCGGTATGGTCCACATGGAAGTGGGTCAGAGAGAAATAATCCAGTTCGCCGGGCGTGGGCGAGAAATGGTTGTAGTAGTCGACTATGTATTCACCAACCGTCTTTTTGTTGTCCGGAACGGTATGGAACCAGGCGGGATTCTTTCCGGTAGCGTTGCCTACATCACCGGCATCCACCATCCACGTGGTTCCGTCCGGGAGCACCATGAAAGTGCAGTCCCCCTGCCCGGTACCTATATTATGTATGTACAGATAGCCTTTTTCCCATTTCGGAAGATACTCGGGACCATCCGCATTAGCGGGCAGGCAAGCGAAGACGGCGGCGGCCACGACGGAAAGAAACAACTTTTTCATACTTTGTTCGGTTAATTGCACGAATTTAACCATTATTTCTCTTTCTTCCTATCTTTGTAATGTGGAATTAGCCGAATTTGTACAGCAGCACATGGACGACGATCCGTTCGAGCTTTCGCTACACCGCGAACGATGGCCGGATATCGACGTAACGCTTGCCTCCGAGTGTATCAGGGCGAGGAAGAAGCTTCGCACGAAGGTCCCCGAATGGTATGCCGACCCCGGTTTGATATTCCCGTCCGCCCTTTCCGCGGAACAGTGCAGCAGCACCCTCACGGCCAGGTTCAAAGCATGCCTTGTGGCTGATGCCAAGCGCATCGCCGATCTGACCGGAGGCCTCGGGGTAGATACCTGGCAGTTCGCCCAACACGCTGAAGAGGTGCTGTACATCGAGCGCAATCCCGCCCTGGTTTCGGCTGCCAACCATAATTTGCCGAGATTCAAGGGTGGGCACGTAATGATAGGCGAATATACTATCGACTCCGAAGTGCTTCCTGCGATTCTGGACGATTTTCGCCCGGACGTGGTTTATATGGATCCCGCCCGGCGCGACAGCAATGGGCGCAAGGTATTCCTCCCCGAAGACTGCTCACCGGACGTCCTCAAACTCCAGGATATTATTCTCGACAGGGGCATACGCCTCCTGCTCAAGCTGTCCCCTATGGCCGATATCAGCCTGATGCTGCGTAAGTTCCACTGCGTCAAGACGGTACACGCCGTACAGACCGGCAACGAATGCAGGGAACTGCTGCTCCTCATGGAGCCGGGATTCGACGGCGATCCCGAAATAAAGGCTGCGGTGATCGAAGAGTCTTCGGCCGGTGTCATTGCTTTTAATT
The DNA here is from genome assembly GCA_946187975.1 of uncultured Bacteroidales bacterium. Classification (GTDB taxonomy): domain Bacteria; phylum Bacteroidota; class Bacteroidia; order Bacteroidales; family UBA932; genus Cryptobacteroides. Next base: position 6,238 of record CAMHTE010000028.1, read on the forward strand.
ATTCCGAAATAGGGACGACGAAGGCATGCTACATCGCACAGGTGCCACAAGAGGGGCAATGCCTTTTCGAGCCAGGTCCCGCCCTTGCTAAAACAGGAGCCTTCAACCTGTTCTCCAGTTGCCTGAATCTTCCCAAACTCGGGGCTTCCACACATCTCTACTGCTTCCCGCAGGAAGACATCAACCCCGACTTCTGGAGATCGAACAGCACGCTCGGGGAATTCTATCTTATAAATGAGGTAGCCCCTTTCGGCAAGGCTGCCATGAAGGATTTTGCCGCACGCTGGCCCGACGCCGAAGTGAGTGCAAGGGGGCTGCGAATAAGCAGCGACGAACTGCGGGAGAAGATGAAATTGCGCGGAGGCGGCGACATCCACATCTTCGCCGTCGATACTGTAGTTGGAAAACTGCTTATCGCAAGTACTCCGGCGATTCTGGACCTTCATTGAACAGCAGGTCCATTATCGACAGCCCCGGCGTAAAGCCGAAACGCTCTCCGAACACCTGCCAGTAAGGGCGCTCAAGCCCCAGGTCACGCATTATCGTATTCGGCTTTTTCGGGTGGATAGCAGCACGGTAATCCTCCTGCGGACCTTCCGGGACCGCCGCAAACTCCGTCGTAAACCGTATGTCTGGCGCGATGCCGGTCTTTTCGCAGAAAAAACGTATGATACGGAGGTTCAGTTCCCAGAGCGTTTCCGGGTGCGAATCCAGGATGGCGAAAACTCCGTCGCGGTAATGATCGAAATACGGCGCGGACGAATAGGCCGATTCTATGGCACGCTCGGTGCGGACCACCCAGGGCGTGGTGTACTCAACCTTAATTTGTTTTATTGGTATATGGAAACTGCCTCCTTCGTGAACCACGGGCACATTGAGGTCGAGGGGCCCGTTGGCGCTGAGTATCCTGCATCGGTTGCGCCAGGACTGCTTGCTGTAGGTCTCGCAGGCCTCCATATAAACGACAGAATACCTCGCGAGCAACGCGAAGTATTCTATCGGAGGGAAATATGCCGTGGAAAGAAGCACTACTCTATGGTGCCCTTTTCGCGAATGTCGTTACCGCGGACTATACCACGCTTGGAGCCGGCGATGAAGTTGAGAATCTCTTCCTTCTCGGGGCTGTCCGGGAATCCGGCCTGTATCTTGGAGCAGGCGTCGGAGATGTTGTATCCCTGGAAATAAAGGGTATCGTAGATATCCTTAATGTTGCGTATGGTATCGCTGTCGAAACCACGACGGCGAAGACCCACCAGGTTGATGCCGGCGAAGCACACGGGCTCGCGTCCGCAGAGGGCGTAAGGCGGGATGTCCTTGTTGACCTTGCTGCCGCCGCCTATCATGGCGTGCTTGCCTATGCGCGTGAACTGGTGCACCACGGTGCTTCCGCCGAGTATGGCCCAGTCGTCCACCTCGGTCTCTCCGGCTATGCCGACGAAGCTGACGAGGATACAGTGGTTACCCACACTGCAGTCGTGCGCAACGTGTACGTACGACATGATAAGGGTATGGTCGCCGATTTTGGTGACGCCTTTTCCGCTGGCCTTGGTGCCGCGGTTGATGGTGGCGCACTCGCGTATGGTAACGTAATTGCCTATTTCGACATAAGTGACCTCACCGTCGAACTTGAGGTCCTGGGGAATGGCCCCCACGACGGCACCGGGGAAGATCTCGCAGTGCTCGCCTATTTTAACATAGGGAAAGATTGTGGCGTGGGGAAGAACCTTGGTGTAGTCGCCTATCTCGACATTGTCGTCGATATAAGCGTAAGGTCCTACCTCAACGTGTTCGCCAAGTTTGGCGTTAGGGCTCACACAAGCCAATGGATGAATAATTGCCATTGTCAGATAAGGTTTTGTACGGCTTTAGCCGCGTTGGTGTTCAGGGTGTGGCCAGGTTTGTACGCGTCTATATGTGCCTTGAGGTATGCACCCGCAAGGCGTATGTCCCCTATGAGGTCCAGCAGTTTATGCCGGCCGCACTCGTCAGGGAAGTTCAGTTTAAGGTTGCTCAGGTAGCCCTGGGGGGTTACCGAAAGAAGAGGCTGGTTGAACAGCTTAGCCATCTGCGCGAGAGTGGCGTCATCTACGGGATGCTCCACCACGACTATCGCATTGTCTACGTCGCCGCCCTTGACGAGGCCCTGAGCTGCGAGGTACTGCACTTCGTGGAAGAAGCAGAAGGTACGGCAGGGAGCTATCTGGGAGGCATAATCGACGGACTCGTCCCAATGGGCAGACTGCACTCCGAGCACACGGGACCCGAAGTCGACCGTAACGTCGATCGAAGGGGCGTCGGCGGGAGTGATAAGGATACGGGAACCTGTCTTTTCGTCCTTGATTTCTATCTCCTTCTCGATGGTGGCGTAAACCCTCTCGACATCCTGCTCCTGCAGTCCGTCCGCCATGATGGCCTCGGCGTAAGCACGGGCGCTGCCGTCAAGGATGGGAACTTCGCCGTTGTCAATCTCCACCAGGGCATTATCCACACCGAGTCCGGCGAAAGCCGACATAAGGTGCTCTACGGTAGATACGCTGGCGTCGCCACGGGCGAGAAGGGTACAGCGCGCGGTGGAACCAACATTCTCCGCAAGGGCGGGGATCTCAACTCCAAGGTCGGTCCGGACGAAACGGATACCGCTGCCGGCAGGGGCGGGTTTAATCAGCATATGGGAATAAACTCCCGTATGAAGCCCCTTGCCTTCGAAGGAGTAAGTATTGGTAAGTGTGCGCTGTTTCATAATAAGCTGCAAAGATAGTAAATTATTCTGTATAAAAACCCTACTCGGCTCCAGCCTGTTTAAACTTGGCGTAGCTGCGCATGTAGAGCATGTGCGGAATGGCAGGAGATCCGAGAAGGATTTCCCCACTCTTGCGTACCGCACCGGCTATGCCCGCCTGAGCTCCCACGGTGGTATTGTCCGCCACCTTGATGTGGCCCATGACACCCACCTGCCCGGCGAATATGCAGTTCTTGCCTATTATGGCCGATCCGGCGATGCCGCACTGGGCGGCCATTACGGTATTGTCCCCTATCACTACGTTGTGGGCAATCTGGCAGAGGTTGTCGATGCGAACCCCGTTGCCTATGATAGTGGACTCCATCTCCGCACGGTCGATCGTAGTGCAGGAACCTATCTCCACGTCGTTGCCTATTACCACGTTGCCGAGGTGCTCGATCTTCTTCCAGCTGCCGTCCGGCTGGGGTGCATTGCCGAAGCCGTCGGAACCTATGATGCAGCCTGCGTGCAGGATGACGTTGTCGCCTATCTTGCTGCCGGGATATATGACCACTCCGGGATAGATGATGCAGTGATGTCCGATAACAACGCCTTCCCCTATGGTGACGTTGGAATGGATAATACCGTAATCACCTATGCGGCAGTTCTTTCCGATGACTGAATTACTGCCCACCGAAACTCTGCGCCCGAGATGTGCGGACCAGGCGATACGGCATCCGCATCCGCGGTGGCGCCTGTATTTGCGGCGCTGGTCGGCGACGTATTTGAGGAGTTCCGCCACGGCGGAGTAAGCGTTCTCCACCCTGACCATGGTGGGACCCACTTTCTCGCGCGGCTGGAAGTCCATATTAACGAGCAGTACGTCCGCCTTGCTGGCATAGACGTACTCCTCATATTTGGGGTTGGCATAAAAACTCAGCGCCCCGGGTTTTCCGTGTTCTATCTTGGCGAACGTACGTATCTTTACGTCGGGATCACCGTCCACGGTTCCGTGAAGGATTTCTGCAAGTTGCTTTGCTGTAAGTTCCATCGTACAGGTTTAGAATCGCCATCCGAGAGTAACGACCGCGTCCACGAGTTTGTGTTTTGAATGCAAGGTAGGAGCCTTGTAGGTTTCGCCGGCGGTTGTGTCCCAGATATAGTTGGAATAAGGAGAATAGTTCGTCTCAGGGAGAGAGGTCCTGCGAAGCGCGAAGTCAGCGTAGAAAGACCCGGAAGAAACGTAACCGACACCCAGTGAGTACGAGATGGTCTTGTCGGACGAGTACTCCTTGCTGTTATCGATAAGCTGGTAAATTCCGTTCTCGAAATCGTCGAAGTATAAATCGTATTCATACGCATCGACAACGTAGCCGTCGGTATCCATATAACTGCGTACAGGACTGGTCGTAAGGTTAAAACCGGCACGCACCGCAAGATAAGGGAAAGGACGGACCTCCATTCCAAGCCTGAGGCTGTGCGACACACCGCAGAAGAGGTTATTGAGGCGGTTGACCTTGTAATAGGGATCATTCGTGGGGCCGAAGAGGTTGTCATCATCCAGAGGGCTGAACTCCATTATGCTGAAGTCGGTAAGCTCGTAATCGGCGCTGATCATGCCGAAACGACCAAAGGTGTAGGCCGCGCCTGCGTTGAACACGTAAGGAGCCACGAAACTGTAGTCAGCCTCGGCCAGGGGAGATGATTCGTTCGCATTAAGATCAGTCGCCTCGAAGCGCGAAGATGCGCTCACATACCAACGCTCGTGGATGCTGTAAGCCGTGGGCGTCTGGATGGCCGCTCCCAGCCTAAGACCGTCAGTGGGAAGCCAAATGAAACCAAGCTTGAGGTTTACGCCGGAAACGTCGGAACGATAGTCGTATTTATAATTGGAACCGAGGTAGACGGTATTTGCACCTGTCTTGACGACTCCACCTTCTTTCCACTCGGGGGTTACGGTGAAATTAGCCTTTTCGCTGTCCGGAACTACCTCGGAATAGAACTCGCTGTACCTGTAGTTGATGATAGGAACCGTAAGGTTGGCACCCAGGAAAATCCTGTCGTTTATATCCATTCCCCAGTTGAACACCATGTCGTTGCGTGAACCGAGGACGGTGGTGCCGAAGTTCTGGCGCACCTTGCCGAGCATGGTGTAGGAATACTCGTTGGTAACGGGATTATAGTCCTTGAACTCGCCCGAGCCGTAGTAGGAGTCAGCATCGTCATTATAGTTGATAAGACCTCCGCGATACGCGACCAGAGGATTCCAGGCCCAGGTATCGTATGCTGAATTGTCATCGTAGCTGGTACCTGCCATACCGTCGGCTGCAGCGGCAAGGGCACCGGTCATCGTAGTGTACTGGTTAAGTCCGCCGCCGAAAGCAGTACTGGTAAAGGTCTGGGAACGGTTGTACAGAAAACCGAAGTTCCAGCTAAGAACGCCCTCCGACACTCCAGTATCGAAGCGGAGGTTGATTCCTGCTCCGGGAAGGGTGAACCTGGTCTTGGAATCCTTGAATCCGCTAATCCAGACAGGATCGCTGGTGGAAGTGTTGTACGAAGACGCGTAACTCGATGCCGCGCTGGACGTAGTCAGACCTGTCGAGAAGGAGAACTGCGAGTATCCGGCCACCGAGCCGCCAGCAGGATTAACGCAGATGGTGCCGAGTTCACCACCGACGGCGGTAACCGCATTACCCATACCCATGGTTTTGGCGGAACCGTAATAATTGCTTGTGCTGTAAGTAAGTGCGTCGGACATGGTCTGCGCACCGGCAATTGTTGCAAGGCTTGCAAGCAAAGCACTGAATATAAATCTTTTCATAACTCTTGTCTTTCTAAAAATTACCTGTGGGCTCCACCCGAACGGCTACCGCCGGAGGAAGAACCCCCGCCCGAACGGCTGGCGCCGCCACCGCTGTATCCGCCGGAACGGCTGCCACCGGAATATGAACTTCCGCCGGAGCGGGAGGAAGAACTGCTGCTCGACGAAGACGAACGGTTCACCGAAGAGGAGGAACCGCCGCTGCGGCTGCTGCTCGAACTCGAACTTGACCTACTGCTGCCCGAGCTGGAACTGGAGCTCGAACTGCTGCCCGAGCTGAACGAACTGGTACGGTAACCCTTGCTGGTGCCTCCCGAACGGCTGGCGCCGGAAGACGAGCCGCTGCTCCTGGTCGAAGATGACGAAGAAGCCTTGGTCCCGCTGGCCGACTGTCCGGAAGAAGTGCCACGTGTGGACGTGCTACGGGTTCCGGAGGAGCTGGAAGAGGAGAAACCTGAAGCGGAAGATGAGACACCCGAAGCAGACCCCCTGGAGGTACTGCCCATGCCGCCGGAACTCACGTTGCCGCCACCCTTGATGGAGGAACGGGTTTCAGTGGTGTTGTAATAGTGATTACCATGGAGTCCCTGACTATGGTGGTAATACGAATGGTGATGATAGCCGTACGAATGGTACCCGCCGTAATAGGGGCCGTACCAGGGATCGTACCAGGGGTCATACCACGAACTGTACCAGGGGCTGTACCAGGGATCGTACCATGAATAATACGGACGCCATCCATGGTATCCGTACCAACTGTGGTAGGGGTACCAGCCGTGATAGCCGTACCACGAAGAGTAGCCGTAATAGTACGGCCACCCGTAAGTCGACCACGAATTATCGTAAACAACCACAACGGTATCCTTGCGGCCCAAGGCCTGTTCGCGCCGGATCTCAGCTGCGGCGATAGCCTTGAATTCATCTTCGGTCATAGGCTGCGCCGCAGGGTGTGCGTCGGCGTCGAACCCCTTGTAATAAATGCCGTCCTGGAACTGTTGCACGGACCCGTTCTGCCAGGCTGTGCCGCAGGAAGCCGAAGCCAGGGCAATGGCAAGCAATGGTATAAGTCTCCGTGTCATAAGCATATCTCCTGTATTTTTGCTATATTTGCACGTCGCTTTAGCGACCTAAATATAGATTACACTCTATATATAGATGCAAATATCGTAAAAAAGCGCAGATTTTTTCCAAGTTTTTAAAGCTTCTTATGGCAAAGGAAATAACACCGAGGGCGGAGAATTACTCCCAGTGGTATAACGACATCGTGGTGAAGGCGGACCTCGCCGAACAATCGGCCGTGCGCGGTTGCATGGTCATCAAGCCTTACGGCTACGCCATCTGGGAAAAAATGCAGTCCGTCCTGGACAAGGCTTTCAAGGAAACAGGCGTGCAGAATGCCTATTTCCCCCTTTTCATACCTAAATCGTTCTTCAGCAAGGAGGCCGAGCACGTGGCGGGATTCGCCAAAGAATGCGCGGTTGTCACTCACCACCGCCTGATGAACAATCCCGACGGCAAGGGCGTGGTGGTGGACCCCGAGGCAAGGCTCGAAGAAGAGCTCATAGTGCGCCCCACTTCCGAGACCATCATCTGGAGCGTTTACAAAAACTGGATTAAGTCCTGGCGCGACCTCCCCATACTCTGCAACCAGTGGTGCAACGTAGTGCGTTGGGAAATGCGTACGCGTCCCTTCCTCCGCACGGCCGAGTTCCTCTGGCAGGAAGGCCACACCGCACATGCCAGCGCAGAGGAAGCCCAGGCAAAGGCAGAGCAGATGGTGGGCGTTTACGCAAAGTTCGCCCGCGAGACCATGGCCCTGCCGGTGATAGTGGGCCACAAGAGCCCGAACGAGCGATTCGCAGGCGCACTCGATACCCTCACGATAGAGGCCATGATGCAGGACGGAAAGGCCCTTCAGGCCGGAACCTCCCACTTCCTCGGCCAGAACTTCGCAAAGAGCTTCGACGTGCAGTATGCCGATAAAGACGGCAGTCTGCAGTATGTATGGGCTACCTCATGGGGCGTCAGCACCCGCTTGATGGGAGCTCTCATCATGGCTCACAGCGACGACAACGGGCTTGTCCTTCCTCCGGCACTCGCCCCCATCCAGGTGGTGATGGTGCCAATCTATAAGACCGACGAGGAGCGCGACGCAGTACTCGGCAAATTCGCCGAAATCAAGACCGCCCTCGAAGGCAGGGGCATCCGCGTCCGCATAGACGACCGCGACACCCTGCGTCCCGGATTCAAGTTCGCCGAATGGGAAATGAAGGGTGTGCCCGTACGTCTCGCAATGGGAAGCCGCGACCTTGAGGCAGGTTCCGTGGAGGTTGCACGTCGCGACACCCTCACCAAGGAAACCCTCAGCCTCGAAGGCATCGACGCACATATCCAGGCCCTTCTAGAAGAAGTCCAGAAAGGTATCTACGACAAGGCTCTAGCTTTCCGCGACGCCAACATACGCAAGTGCGACGACTGGAACGAGTTCCAGACCGAAATCCAGAAGGGAGGTTTCCTCCTCTGCCATTGGGACGGCACCCCCGAGACTGAACAGGCTATCAAGGACGCCACCAAGGCCACCATACGCTGCATTCCCGTTGACAGTTGCGTCTGCGAGGAAAAAGGCCGCGATATCTTCTCCGGCAAGCCATCAAAGTGCCGGGTAGTTTACGCCATAGCTTACTAAAAACACGTCATATGAAGAAATTTATTACCGTATTCGCACTGGCTGCGATTGCAAGTCTGAATGCCTTTGCACAGGAGGATGTGCAGCAGGCCGCGGCGGAGGCGGCGAAGGAGATTTCCGAAGCTCCGCAGATCGAAGCCCCCGCTCCCAAGCCCAACTACTGGAATCACTCCCTCCTCACCAACGTCAACTTCACCCAGACCGCCCTCACAAGCTGGGCTGCGGGTGGTAACGACAATCTCACCCTCTCGGCCTACGTGGACGGCAACGCCAACTACGAAAAGGGCAAGATGATCTGGAAAAACAGGCTTCAGCTGGACTACGGCTTCCTTTATTCCGAGGACAAGCCCATTTTCCAGAAGAACAAGGACCGCATCTACTTCGAGAGCAAATGGGGCTACGACACTCCCGTGAAAAATCTCAAGTACTCGGCATCCTTCGACTTCAAGACACAGTTCGACAACAACTATGTGTACGGCACCCCCGGCGTGGCCAACCCTTCCGTACAGGACTGGAAGGACGCCCGCACGCTCAAGTCCGGACTCCTCGCCCCTGCATACGCAACTCTCGGTCTTGGTCTTGACTGGACACCCAAACCCTGGCTGTCCGTGAACATAGCACCCCTCACCGGAGGTTTCGTAATCGTACGCGACGAGGAACTCCGCAAGGCATACGGAATGGAACTCAGGGATCTCTCCGCCACCGAGCAGGCAGCATACGACGCAGCCGTGGCAGCGAACGATCCCATCGGTTCGTACTACAAGAGCAACCGCTTCGAACTTGGTGCTCAACTCAAGGTCAACGGCGACATCACCATCAACGACAACTTCAAGTACAGCACGCAGGTGGTTCTCTTCTCCAACTACCTCAAGAATCCCCAGAATGTCCGCGTAAACTGGGACAACAAGATCTTCTGGAAGCTGGCAAAGTACTTCACGCTGACCTTCTCCACCAACCTGATTTACGACGACACCGTACTCATCACGGACGAGGACCATGCCAACGGATGGAGGACCGTGCAGTTCAAGGAATTCCTCGAACTCGGATTCTCGTACACCATCGCCACCAAAAAGTAATAACACGTGAAGATCCTGCTCGCTGTCAGCGGCGGCATCGACTCGATGTATATGGCCGAAAAGGCCCCCGAATTATTCCCGGGGGCCTCTTTTGCCGTTGCCCACTGCAACTTCGGTCTGCGTGGGGAGGAGTCTGACGGCGACGAGGCTTTCGTCCGGGACTGGTGCTCCCGCAAGGGGTTCGAGTGCATAGTCAAGCGTTTCCCTACGGCAGAATACGCCGCGGAGAAGGGCATCAGCATAGAGATGTCCGCGCGCGAACTGCGCTATGCCTGGTTCGACAGTCTTTGCGACGAGCGCGGCTTCGACCGGGTGGCAATCGCCCACAATGCTAACGACAATGCCGAAACCCTGATACTCAACCTTTTGAGAGGCACCGGCACACGCGGAATGCGGGGAATGGGCGACCATGGACGCATAGTCCGTCCCCTGCTGGAAACAAGCCGGGAGCAGATCGAAGCGTGGATGCTTGAGCACGGCCTCACCTGGCGTGAAGACAGCAGCAACGCATCCGTAGGGTACAAACGCAACAGGATACGTCACGAGGTGTTCCCTGCTTTCGCGCAGATTAACCCGTCGTTCCTCAAGACCATCGCTTCAGGCATGAAGCACTTCGCCCAGGTGGACGACATTGCGGACGAATACTTCAGGAGCGTTGTCCCGGAGGTTGTGGACCATCCCGGAGAAGGCGACGCCATCCTTCTGAAACCTCTCAAAAAACTCTCCCACTGGCAGTACGTTCTATTCCGTCTGCTGGAAGGATACGGCCTCGACGAAGCCACCTTCGATTCCCTGGTGGACCTTCTCGAAAGCGGAAGGCAGATTGCCGGGAAGACCTTCGAAGCCCCTGCATGGAAGATAGTGGCGTCCTCCGACAGGCTTCTGCCGCTTCCCCGCGAAGCGGCTTCTCCCAAAGGGACACTCACCATAAACTCCCCCGGCACATACAGCTTCATGGGGAGGAACATACGCATAGATATCTACCCCAGGCCCGAAGGGATGCCCCTCAAACGGCCTTCCGGCGAGCTCGTGGCAGACGGCAGCCTGCTGCATCTCCCCCTTCTTCTTCGTCCATGGGAGGCAGGCGACAGGATACGCCCCCTCGGACTCAAAGGCTCAAAAAAGCTTTCCGACCTTTTTGTGGATCTGAAATGGACGCTTCCGCAGAAGGGGAATGCAATCGTAGCAGTCGCACCGGACGCCCCTGAAGGGCACGTGGCCGCCCTCCTATGCGAAAGAATCGATGACGCCTTCCGGGTCACCGATTCCACCAAAACAATTCTGGAGATCAGCTTTACCTGACGGGAAGATCCATATTGAAAGCGGGATAACGCCCGTCGGGAGCTTCGTGCGAGGCTTCTGCAAACTTCCACATCCTTTCCACTATATCCGGATGCTCCGCCGACACGTCGGTCTTCTCGCGAGGATCGGACGAAAGATCGTAGAGTTCGAAGTGGTTGTTGCCGTTGCGGACGCCCTTGATAAAGCCTTTCCACTTGCCGTAACGCACTCCTACCCAGCCCTTTGAGTTGGGGAATTCCCAGTAGAGATACTCGTGCTGTTTCTGCTTCGCAGGCTTGCCGAGGAGGGTGGGAACGAAGGAAATTCCGTCGTTATCCGGGGCCTTGACTCCGGCGAGTTCGGCAAAGGTAGGCATGAGGTCCACGAACTGGCCCATGTAGTCGGACACTCCGGGACTGATGTGCCCGTCCCAGAAAGCGATGAATGGCATACGGATACCGCCCTCATGGAGCGAGCTCTTACCCCAGCCCTTGCGGCATTTGAACGGTCCCCCGCTCTTGAAGAATTCCATCGGGGAATTGCCGTTGCTGGCGGGGCCGTTGTCGGAAGTTACTATGATGAGGGTGTTTTCGTAAACTCCGAGGTCCTTGAGCTTTTGCACAAGCTTTCCAAGCTGGGTGTCGATATGAGTTATCATTGCGGCGTAGGTGGCATGAGGATAGCGGTTGGGATAGTACCATCCGTAATCCTTGGCGGGCTCTTCGTCGCCTATCTTGTTCACGTAATGCATGACCTCGTCGGCCGGAGCCTGCACCGCGCTGTGGGGGACGGTGGTTGTCCACATGGCGATGAAGGGTTTGCGGCCGCTGGGATCGGCGTTCTCCTCTATGAACTTCTCCAGTTTATCGTACATCAGGTCGGGAGTATATCCAACCTGGGTATATTTGTCGTAGGAGTGAATGTCGTATGGATCGGCGCCCTCGTCGAGAGGGGTTCCTCCGGGAATGAGCTTGTTACCCGTCGGCACCCTCCGGTCGTTCTCGTAAAGGAAGGGTGGATAATACTGGTGCGCCCAGCGCTGGCAGATGAAGCCGTAGAAGTAGTCGAAACCCATCTTGTTGGGGAGCGATTCGCTGCCGGGATTGCCCAGGCCCCACTTCCCCACCATCGTGGTGGAATAGCCGGCACCTTTGAGCATCGTCGCCAGCGTGGGAGTTCCGGGGAGCATCGGTACCTGTCCCTCTTTGGTGGAGTCCGCCACGAACACCTCGAAGTCTTCCGGACGGCCGGTCTCGTAAATGCTTTGGTTGAAACGTATCTGGCTGTGGCCGGAGTGCTTGCCGGTCATGATTGAACAACGCGAAGGGGCCGACAACGGGCAGGCCGTGTACATATCGGTAAAGCGGAGTCCCTGCGCCGCGAGGGCATCTATGTTGGGGGTTTCGATTATCTTCTGCCCGTAACACCCTAGGTCCCCGTATCCGAGATCGTCAAAAAGAAGGAAAACTATGTTCGGCTGCTGGGCCGCTCCTGTATGGCAGGATGCAAGCAGGGGCAGGGCCGCCAGAGCGATATTCTTGGTTTTGTTCATGTCATTAATCGGTTTGAACTGTAAATTTCGACAATAATTGTTAATTTTGCAATCTATAGAACAGTTAATAATGGCACAGACTCCGTCAATACCCAAAGGCACAAGGGATTTCTCCCAGCAGGAAACGGCCGAACGCAATTATATATTCGACACCCTCGCGGACGTGTTCCGCAGCTTCGGCTATGCCCGCATCGAAACCCCCGCGATGGAGAATCTCTCCACCCTGCTCGGCAAGTACGGAGAGGAGGGAGACAGGCTGCTGTTCCGGGTTCTGAACTCGGGCGATCCATTCACCGGGACCGACTTCGAGTCTTTCCGGGGAGAAGACGGCACGTATAACGCTCCCCTGCTCTCTAAGCAGCTGTGCGACAAGGGTTTGCGCTACGACCTTACCGTTCCTTTCGCCCGCTATGTGGTGCAGCATCGGAACGACCTCACCTTCCCGTTCAAGCGCTTCCAGATCCAACCCGTATGGCGCGCCGACAGGCCGCAGAAAGGTCGCTACCGCGAGTTCTGCCAGTGCGACGTTGACGTGATAGGCAGCCGCTCGCTTCTCAACGAACTGGAACTGGTGCAGATCGTGAACAGGGCCTTCGGGCTTCTGGACATACGAGTCCTGCTCAAGATAAATAACCGAAAGGTTCTTACCGGCTTCGCCGAGATCTGCGGCTTCCCCGACAAGGTCACCGACATCACCGTAGCCATCGATAAACTGGACAAGATAGGGCTCGATGCGGTCAATGCCGAGCTTCTCGCCAAGGGGCTGCCTGAAAGCGCCGTCAAGGTAATAGACGAAATCCTTGCCCTTAAAGGCGACACCGCCGCGAAGATTGCTTCAATGCGCAGCCTCATGAACGGAGGTTCAGCTTCCGGAGTAGTGTCCGAGACCGGACTGAAAGGTCTGGACGAACTGGAGGAACTCTTCGGGCTTATTTCTGCCGCAGGCATAAGCATTCCCGTGGAGATGGATCTCTCGCTCGCACGCGGACTCAACTACTACACCGGTGCAATCTTCGAGGTGAAGGCCCTCGACTGGGAGATTGGCAGCATCTGCGGAGGCGGACGCTACGACAACCTTACCGGCATCTTCGGGCTTCCGGACGTCTCCGGAGTAGGCATCAGCTTCGGCGCAGACCGTATTTACGACGTAATGAAGGGCCTCGGGAAGTTCCCTGCGGGGCTCCACACTTCGGCAAAAGTACTGTTCGCCAACATGGACGAAGCAGCGACCGGCTATGTGCTGGGCCTGGCAGACGCCCTCAGGAACAAGGGCATTTCTGCAGAAGTCTGGCCGGATGCAGGAAAGCTGAAGAAGCAGTTCGATTATGCCGAGCGCAAGGGCATCCCCTTCCTGTCGATCAACGGCAGCGATGAGGCGGCGTCCGGAACGCTCAACCTCAAAAACCTCGCTACAGGTGAGCAGCACAGCTTCTCCAAGGAAGACCTGGATGGTGTCTGCGCCTTCATCGAAGCGTAATAATTTGCAATTATAAAAAAAGTTCTTACCTTTGCAGTCCAATACCGCGGGGTAGAGCAGTCGGTAGCTCGTCGGGCTCATAACCCGGAGGTCGCAGGTTCGAGTCCTGCCTCCGCTACTAAACAGGACATTTCTTCGGAAGTGTCCTTTTTTCGTGCCTTGACCTTCGT
>CAMHTE010000029.1 GCA_946187975.1 uncultured Bacteroidales bacterium
CTCTCAACTCCTGTCGCTTTATTATTTGCTTTCAATCCAAGAATTGCTAATTTTGTGGTTGGTGTAAATATAATCCGTTAATTATGAAAAGGTTTGCAATAGTTATACTGGGCCTGGCGCTGGGATTCGCGGCGCTGGCACAGCCGAAGGAAATAACGGTCAAAGCCGGTGATATCTCGATTGAGATGGTCCGTATCGAACCCGGGTCGATCACCCTCGGAGATTCCACCTACACCGTGGACACTCCCTTCTATATCTCCAAAAATCTCATTACCTGGGACCAGTACGACAGGGCCTGCCCCATCCCTGAACTCAGGAAGCCCATGGGAAAGTACAGGCAGTTCCCGGTCCCCATGCAATATGTTCGCATGGATATGCTGGCCGGCAGATGGGAGCCGGACCTGAATCACGAGAAGTTCGTGGAGGCGTTTGCCGACTACTTCGTAAAGCATGGCGAAAAGCGTATGGACGTGCCTACGCTTGCCGAATGGATGCTGGCATGCGGCCCTATGCCTCCCGTGGAGGAATTGGAGAAGTACGCATGGATCGACGGTGCAAGGCATGGAGTGGGCGAGAAGGAGCCCAATGCAAATGGTATTTACGACATGCTCGGAATGAGGGCCGAGATGATAGAGATCCCCGGTGACGGTTACAGTTACATAGGCGGGCTTCCGCTCGTGACTGCAAAGAAGAAGGCTCTTGCCAACCCTAATCTCCTTCTGTACGTGCGGAAAATTCCCATGGATAACGAGTGGCATCCCACTTTCCGCCTTGTGTATCGCGAAGAATCGGCAAAGAAGGCCGTTGCTGAAAAGGCGCTTGCTGTGAAGAATGCCTCGGAGGCCGAAGCCGCAACTTCTTTCTGCCGGTATCGCGAGCGCATCGAGGCTGAGTTGGCAGTGACCAGGGGAGAGTTCGAGAAAACCACCGATTTCGAGGCCCGCAAGGCTGATCCGGCTTTGCAGAAGGCTTATATCGAAGCCAATCTTGTCGGATTGGAAAAGCAGTTCATAGCCGAGCAGCTGAGTGCCTGGCCGCAGCTCTCGTTCGCGTTCCTTCGCTATGACGCCGACCGCGAGGCCTTCCCTGTTCAGCTTTCTGGCATACCCACCGCAGGCAAGGATACCTGGTATGTGAGCGTTCCCATGTCAGATGCCCCCGAGTTTAAGGCCTTCGCCGCTTCCGCAAAGCGGGAGCAGCTGCTTGAGAACGTTGAGTGGGGTATAGTGGAAGACCACCTTCAGCCTCTGAGTGCGGTGTTCACCCTGCCCGACGGCAAGAAGTTCGGGTTTTAATCCTCCCGCTTATCGGATCTGCTGACGGAAGACTACCGTCGAGTCGTTCAGGCGCACCTTCAGCCATTCTACGAGACGTTTTTCGCGCTCGGGGCTGATCCGTCCCCTGGTTTCCGCGGTTACGAATACACCGGGGTTGACGGAAAGGCTGTCGGCCGATACGAGGGCTCCGCGTGAGACATTCAGCGAGACTATTTCCGGATACTGGGTAATGGCTTCGCGGGTAAGCTGCACGTACGGGAAGTCGGCGGCTGAGAGTTCCATGCGCAGTGCCCGGATGACGGAATCCTTTTTCTCCAGCTGCTCGTCCATGCGGTCGTAAAGGCCCTGGATGATCTGCTGACTGTCTTTCTCGGCAGCTATGCCGTTCTCTTTTACCACAAGCCTGTCTGCGGGTATTCCAAACTTGGAAGCGGCTCCCACCAGGGCCAGCTGCTCCTCCGTATTCATCTCCTCGCCTGTGGTAAACAGCGTTACGCTGCGGTTCTTGCCCTTGGTCACCTTATAGTCATAGATATAGGCCTTGCCGAATACGCGGTTCTCGGAAACGAACTGCTCCACGTTAGCGCTGAAATTATTGTCCCTGATCATCAGCGCGGCCGACCATATGCTCGGAAGGGTTACGAGCACTATCACTGCCGTAATCACCCTGCGGGTGCGCTGGCCGCTCTTCTCGTCCTCGAATTTAACCGAACGGAAACGCAGGTATTTTACCGCAAGGTAAGTCGCCAGCGTGATGAACACCATATTAATGATGAACAGCCCCATCGCCCCGAAGAAGAAGCGTCCGTCCATTTTGGCCAGTCCGTAACCTGCGGTGCAGAGGGGAGGCATCAGTGCGGTAGCGATGGCCACGCCGGAAAGCACAGTTCCCTTCTCCTTGCGAGCCTGTTCCAATATTCCGGCGAAGCCGCCGAAGAGAGCGATCAGCACGTCGTAAATGGTAGGGGACGTGCGGGCCTCAAGTTCGGTGGGATTGACCAGGTTAAGCGGCGACAGCAGGAAATACAGCGACGATGCCAGCAGGCTGATTATCACCATAACGAGCAGGTTGGCAACAGCGCTGCGCAGAAGCTTGGTATCGTTCACCCCGAGCCCGAGTCCCATTCCTATGATGGGTCCCATGAGGGGCGAAATGAGCATTGCGCCAATAATCACCGCCGTGGAGTTCACGTTCAGGCCTACCGATGCTATTATCATCGAAAACGCCAGGATCCAAACGTTCGGGCCACGGAAGAAAATATTGCTCCGGATGTTCCTGGATGCGGCTTCCGGATCCAGGTAATCGGCAATCTTCGCCGTATCCCTGATATACTCCTTTATATGGTTCCAGTATGACATGACGCAAAAATAACAATTCGAAACGAACTTACAAAAGCAGCATCCTCTTTACCAGCGCGAAGAGTTTATAGGGCATGTAGCGGAATTTGAGGTCGATCCAGGTGGGAGTGCGCATCACGGAGCGCTCGTGCGAAAATGCGAGGAAGCTCCTCTCGGAGTGATAGCTGCCCATGCCGGAATTGCCGACGCCACCGAAGGGGATCCTGCTGTTGGCTATGTGCATGATGGTGTCGTTGATGCATGCTCCTCCGGAAGAAGTGCGGGAGATGAGGTCCCATCCGTCCGCTGCTTTGCCGAAATAGTAGAAAGCCAGAGGCTTTTCCCGTGAGTTGACAAAGTCGGCGACCTCCTTCCTGTCGGAAAAATCCATTATGGGGAAGATGGGGCCGAAGATCTCTTCCTGCATGACGGGAGCATCCGGGGAGACGTTCCCGAGCAGGGTGGGTTCTATCCATCGGGAGGCGGCGTCGAAGTGCCCTCCGCAGATTATATCCCCGTCCTTGAGATAGCCAGTAATGCGCTCGAAGGCTGCATCGCGCACTATGTGTACATAGAAGGAAGAGTCCTTGGTCCCCTCCGGGTAGAGAGCGGCGAGTTCTTTCTTGAAGGCCTCTATGAATGCGTCCTTAATGTCCTTGTGGAGGAAGAGATAGTCCGGGGCTATGCAGGTCTGCCCGGAGTTGAGGCATTTGCCCCAGACTATGCGGCGTGCTGCAATACGCAGGTCGGCATCCTTATCCACTATGCAGGGGCTCTTTCCGCCGAGTTCGAGCACTACTGGAGTGAGATACTTGGCCTGTGCGGCCAGAACTACCTTTCCAAGTGCAGGGCTGCCAGTAAAGAACACCATATCGAAACGCTGCGCAAATAGTTCTGCGTTCACGTCCCTGTTGCCCTGGACCACAGCCACGTATTCCTCCGGGAAAGTGTCGGCTATGAACTCCGCCAGGACGGAAGACACTTCTGGCACGTAGGGGGATGGCTTCAGTACGGCAGTGCATCCTGCGGCTATGGCTCCCACCAGCGGGTTCAGTAGAAGTTGTACCGGATAGTTCCACGGCGATACGATGAGTGCGCATCCGAGGGGCTCGCGGACAACGTAACTAGACGAAGGCATGCAGGTCAGGGGAGTGGAAACGGAGCGGCGGCGGGACCATTTTCCCACATGCCGGACGGCGTCCCCGATCTCGCCGTACACCAGGCCTATTTCTGTCATGAAGGCTTCTTCGTAACTCTTGTGAAGATCCTTCCACAGGGCCTCGCACAGCGGTTTCTCCCACTTTTTAAGACCTTCCTTGAAGCGGATGAGCATCTGCTTGCGGAACTTGACGTCCCTCGTGGTGCCCGTCGCAAAGAAGGCGCGCTGTTTATCTATCAACTCTTGAATCATATCAATTGGCTCTTCCTTTAAAACTATTCATTACCGTATAGAGTCCGCACACGTGTCCGAAGATGAAGTTGAACAACCCGTAAGGGAAGATTCCCTGCATCAGGCGGATGAAGTGCGAGCTGAACGGGATGCCCTTGTAGCGGGTGTCATGCTCTATGGCGCGCAGGGTCTTGGCGGCGACTTCTTCAGGCTTGCGGATGCGGAAGAAGGACTTGATGCCATCGAACATTCCCGTGTTTATAAAATAAGGCGCGATGGTGGTAACCTTTACGCGGCTGTGCATCTCCTCGAGTTCCAGGGTGATTGACTCCGACCAGCCGATGGAGGCCCATTTGCTTGCAGAGTAAAGTGCCATGCGAGGCAGAGCCAGCATACCTGCGGAAGATGTCACATTGCATATGTGACCGTCGTTGCGGGCCACCATATCCTTTATAAAGCGCAGGGTTACCAGCATGGCTCCATTCGTGTTAATGCCTATGGTGCGCTGCACGTCCGTATCGTCCTGCTCGAAGAAACGCTTATTATTGGTGATTATGCCGGCGCAGTTGATCAATATGTCCACGGTTCCGCATTCCCTTACGGTATCCGTATATGCGGCGTCTATTGATTCGGGCGAAGAGATATCCGCTTTATGGCAATAAACCTTGCCAAGGGAAGAAAGTTCATCCTGTACTTCTGAAAGATGCTGTTCGTTGATATCCCAGATAATAAGACAAGCGGCGCCTTTCTGAAGCGCCATCTTTCCCATGATTCTGCCGATGCCCGACGCTCCGCCGGTAATCAGCACGGTTTTGTTGAAGATTTTCATGCTCAGTTTAAAAATTCCGACAAAAATAACTAATTTTACACGGATTTAAAAATAAAGACATTTATGTTGGGAAAGCTCTTATTTCTTGGTAGCATAGGTCTGCCGGAGATTCTGATTATCGCCCTGATCGTCCTTCTTCTTTTCGGCGGACGCAAGATTCCTGAACTGATGCGCGGTCTGGGAAAGGGCGTCAAGAGTTTTAAGGAAGGCATGAACGATATCACCAAAGAGGGTGATAAAGAAGACGAAGCCTGACGGGTCACAGGACATGACCTTCTGGGATCACCTGGAAGTGCTCCGGGGGTCGCTGCTGCGTGTGGCTGCGGCCCTCGTGGTGGCAATGGTGGGGTGTTTTATAGCCGTTCCTTACATTTTCGACCCGGTCATTCTTGCCCCTGCACACGGTGATTTCTTCCTATACCGTTTTTTGTCCGGCGTTTTCGGGAGCGGGTCCTTCGGGCTGGACATTATCAACATCAATGTCACCGCCCAGTTCATGACGCACATATCCACGTCGTTCGCGCTGGCGGTGCTGGTGGTTTTTCCGTATCTGATCTACGAGATCTGGCGATTCGTCCGGCCGGCCCTTTACAAGAATGAGAGCAAGCCCGTTTCGTTCGTATTCTTCTTCGGGACGGCGATGTTCTATGTGGGCTGCGCCCTCGGATATTCGTTGGTTTTCCCGATAACATTGCGCTTCCTTACGGAATACAGCGTGAGTTCCACCATAGTCAACCATATCTCGCTCGACTCCTATATGCACAACTTCGTGCTGATTATCCTTGTGATGGGGATTGTGTTCGAGTTGCCTTTGGTTACATGGCTGCTTTCGCGCCTCGGCATCATCAACAGGGCTTTCCTGAGGCAGTACCGCAGGCATGCGGTGGTCGTGCTTCTGATCCTGGCGGCCATTATCACCCCCACGGGTGATCCTTTTACGCTTTCGGTGGTTTTCCTGCCCCTTTATCTTCTGTACGAACTCGGAATATGGCTTGCGGTAAAGTAGTGCGTCGGTTTATGGCCGGTGTGTCGGCTATTTTAATGATGGTTTCGTGCGGAGATGGTGGCAGGGACGGTCGTTCCGATCTCCTGCTCACGGTTCCGTCGCGTTCGGTCGCGGTAATGCAGTTCCGTCACTGCGGTGATGCATTGCGCTTCCTTACGGACTCGCTTTCCGTCTTCCGCAAACTTGACCTCCGACGTCTGGAGCATGCCCAGATGGTGCTTTCGTACGACTACAGCGCCAGGCTTATTCCACTTCTGGCTATCGATGCCGGAAGGGCTTCCGACGACACATCTTCTGTGGTTGCCGGGATTATCGGCCAGGCGGAAGAGCTGGGACTTTGCTGCAGTTACACCGGCAAGGCGCTTCACGGAAGGGCCGCCCTGCTTCTTAGTCCGTCGCGCGCTTCAATCCTTGAGGCGGAAGAACACATACGTGCCGGAGCTTCCATAATGGATGCACGGGCCTTCCCTGAGGCGGTGTCATCATGGTCGGGAGAGGGTCTGGTCATCCTTCGCGGAGGCAAAGCCGCAAGATGGCTGCCCGCGTCGGTTCTTTCCGGGGTCGTTCCCAGAAGGAAACTGATTTCATTCCTGGACGAGATTGCCGAATGGACAGTGTTCGATCTTCCTTCCTGCGAATGGAAGGATGCATCCGTGCGTTTTATTACCGGTGGCCGGGAGGATTATCTCGGCACCTGGATGCCCGGAGGGCAGGGAACTTCTTCCCGTATCCGGGAGGTTTTCCCCGAAGGGACCTCCCTCGTACTCGACCTTCCGCTTAAATCGTGGAAAGATTGGTACGCTTCCTACAGGGGTTTCCTGGATTCCCGAGCCAGACTTGCCAGACACGACAGCATGCTCGCATCGCTGAAGACGGTGTCCGGAACGGCTCCGGTCAAATGGATGGAACAGATTGATCCACAGGAGATAGCACTCGTGCGGTGGGATGCATGCGAACTGCTTCTGGTGCGCACTCGCAAGAAAGCACGCGAAGCTTCGTCCGGGGACAATCCTTACCGCGGCTTCGTGCCGGCCGTATTCGGAAAGGCCTTTGAAACCACCGATGACAGCTTCATGGGGCGCAGCGGAAACTGGATTGCAATGGGTTCTCCGGAGGCTGTGGGACTCTTCCTTGAGGGCTTTTCACCGGCCGGGAATTTGCAGATGCCCGCAAAAGATGTTAAGTTTGCAGTTTGGACTCCGGAGTTTTCGCTCTCCGGCGCAGGCGACGGAGTGTTATTCAACGTGTATCAGTAGATGGAATTTGAGTCAGTAAATAAGATTTTCGAGGCCAGCTTCCGCGCCAATTGGGACCGCGACGCCCTCTCCAACTATCAGGGTGCTACCCTGACGTACAGGGAGGTTGCCACGCGTATAGCCATGCTGCACATTTGTTTCGAACAGTGCGGCCTGCAGAAGGGCGACAAGGTGGCCCTGTGCTCGCGCAACCAGGCTAACTGGGGAGTGTGTTTCCTGGCGGCCCTCACTTATGGAGCGGTGCCTGTGCCCATACTGCACGAGTTCAAATCCAGCAACGTCCATTATCTGGTGAACCATTCCGAGTCGAAGGTCCTCTTCGTGGGCGAGGCTGAGTGGGAAGGTCTGACTGAGGCCGAGATGCCCGGGCTTGAGGTAATAGTCCAGATGAACAATTTCCGTTACCTCTATTCCCGTAGCGAGACTCTTTCCGACGTTCGCGACAACATCACTCGTACGTTCTCCGAAAAATATCCCAATGGATTCGGTCCCGAGGATGTTGTCTATTATGAAGACAGTCCCGAGGAATTGGCGGTAATCAATTATACTTCAGGAACTTCCGGTTTTTCAAAGGGAGTAATGCTGCCCTATCGGTCCATCCTGACGAATATCAGGCTGGGACTCTTTGCCGAGCCTCAGATGAACTGCACTTCCGAGGTTGTGGCCATGCTTCCTTCCGCGCACATGTACGGCCTTATGTTCGAACTCCTGTTCGAATTGGCGATAGGCGCCCACGTTCACTTCCTGACGCGCCTGCCGAGCCCTAAGATCATCATGAAGGCCTTCCAGGATATTCATCCGGACATAATCATAGCTGTTCCGCTGATTATGGAGAAGGTTTACAAGATGCAGCTGAAGCCAATAGCCGACCGCACAAAGCCCATGATGATGGTACCCATCCTTGCCCAGGCCATACAGAAGAAGATACGCAACGGGCTCATCGATGCCTTTGGCGGACGTTTCGAGGAGGTTATTCTCGGAGGAGCGGCATTCAATCCCGAGGTGGAAGGATTCCTGCGTAAGATCCACTTTCCCTTTACCGTCGGCTACGGCATGACCGAGTGCGGACCCATCATTACGTACGAAAAGTGGTTCCACACCCGCAAGGGTTCCTGCGGAAAGGCTATTCCCGGTTGCGAAATCCGTATCGATTCGACTAATCCGCACAAAGTTCCGGGCGAGGTCCAGATCAAGGGCAGCAATGTCTTCCTCGGTTACTATAAGAACCGCGAAGAAACCCGCAAGTGCTTTACCAACGACGGCTGGTTCAAGACAGGCGACATGGGGGTGATGGATTCCGACGGATATCTCTACCTGCGCGGCCGTTCGAAGTGCATGATACTCGGGTCCAGCGGGCAGAATATCTATCCGGAAGAGATCGAGGCGGTTATCAACAACGCCTCGTATGTGGTGGAATCGCTGGTGATCGAAGACGGAGGCGGACTCACCGCGCTCATCTTCCCCGATTATCAGCAGGGACAGAACGACGGTATGGACCGTGAACAGTTGGAGCAGCGTCTGGCCGACAGCCTTCCGGAATTCAACAAGCTTCTGCCTGTGTATGCCCAGCTCCGCAAGATTGAGCTGATGCCGGAAGACTTCGAACGTACGCCGAAAAAGAGCATCAAACGCTACCTCTACCAAAGGAATAAATAATGAATAAATTCGACGAAAAATACATACGTATGGCCCGTATCTGGGCTACCAACTCGTATTGCAAGCGCCGTAAGGTGGGTGCCCTCCTGGTCAAGGACAAGATGATTATTTCCGACGGCTACAACGGGACTCCTTCAGGATTTGAGAACGTTTGCGAGGAAGACGGTGTTACAAAACCTTATGTCCTCCACGCAGAGGCCAACGCTATTTCCAAAATTGCGAAATCGGGGAATTCGTCCGCCGGGGCTACGCTCTACGTTACGGCTTCTCCCTGCATTGAGTGCTCCAAGCTCATTATCCAATCCGGGATAAGCAGGGTGGTTTACAGCGACGAGTATCGTCTGGACGACGGCATTCAGCTGTTGCGTCGTGCAGGAATCGAAGTCGAAAAAATCGACGTTCCCGAGGATGAATAAGTATTCCTCCGTCTGGGTGGCGCTGCTTGGCGTCGTCGTGGGGGCCCTTGCCGTGATGACTTTCGGCAAGTGGCAGGAAAGTCGCAGGATGCTCCGTACCAGCGAGCGCGACTGGCGTAAACTCAACCTGGTGCTTCAGACTCTTGATGCCAACTACGTCGATACCGTCGATCGCACCAAGGTTTCGGAAGCAGCCATATCCGCCGCCCTGGGCGCTCTGGATCCTCATTCCGTGTACATGCCCCCGGCAGTGCTTGAGGAGACCGAGGCTGACCTTGCCGGAAACTTCGACGGCATAGGAATTCAATTCAACGTTCCGAACGATACCGCAATAGTGCTTGAAGTAATTGCCGGAGGCCCATCCGAAAAGATAGGCCTGCAGCCGGGAGACCGTATTCTCAAGGTGGATGACCGTGACATAGCCGGCGTGGGCTTCCCCCAGGACAGCATGGTCCGCAAGATGCGCGGTCCTTCAGGCACAAAGGTTCATCTTACCGTGCTCAGGGACGGGGTCACGGTCCCTTTCGAAATAACCCGAGGCAAGATACCTCTTAACAGTGTGGACGCTGCTTTCATGGTGGACGATACCACCGCGTATCTGCGGCTGGGCAAGTTCGCACGCACCACGTGGCAGGAGGTTTCCACCGCGTCTTCGCGTCTACTTTCGCAGGGGATGAAGCGCATGATACTCGACCTCCGCGATAACGGAGGAGGTTTCTTCGACCAGGCACTTTATCTTGCTGACCTTTTCCTCCCTAAGGACGCGGGAATAGTGTATCTCGAAGGGTTGCACAGGCCCCGGCAGGATTACAAGGCGAGTGGAAAGGGAGCCCTTCAGGACATCCGCCTGGATATTCTTATCAACGAAAACAGCGCCTCTTCCAGCGAGATCCTGGCGGGCGCCATACAGGATAACGACCGTGGTACCGTGTACGGAAGGCGTTCCTTCGGCAAAGGGCTGGTCCAGGAACCTCTCTACTTTACCGACGGCAGCGGCCTGCGCATAACGGTAGCGCGTTATCATACTCCTTCGGGGCGTTGCATACAGAAGCCTTATTCCAGCGGAGACGACTATGCCTACGATATCTACTATCGTTATCGCGACGGCGAGATGACCAACTCCGACAGCGTGAAGGTCGATAAATCCGAAGAGTATCACACCGTCGGGGGGCGTACCGTTTATGGCGGTGGGGGAATAGTGCCGGACGTATTTGTCCCGATAGATACCACCAGGGTTTCGCAGTTCTACCTGAATTGCAATAAGAAGGCTACGGCCATGCGCTTTGCATCCGCATATTTCGACACTCACAAGGCTGAACTTCAGGCAATAAGCGATTACTCCTCGCTTGCCCGATATCTCGATTCGGCCGGTCTGGAGAGCAAGTTCCTTCAGTTCGCGGCATCTAAAGACGGTCTGCGCCCTACTTCTGCTAAAGAGTGGGCGGTTGAGAAGCCGTATATGATAGTGGCGTTGAGGGCCCTGGTCGGGCGTTATTCAAAGCTTGGAGACGAGGCTTTCTATCACCTCTACCTTTCTACCGACAACGTGTTCGCCGCGGCGATGGCAGGGGATCAGAAGCCGGTGCTGTAGTCTATCATCCTGCGTATCGCCCGTTTGCATACGGGGCAGAATTCCTCGCATTCGTTGATCTTCATCCGACATTCCTGTGCCGGGCGGTATACTCCTTTCGACTGGTAACCTCCGCCCTCATATACTCCCACTTTGCCGTTGAGGGAGGCCTTCTGTTCGGGGGAGAGCTTCTTCCAGAGTTTCCGTACATCATTCTTTTCCAATGAATCGACGGGAGTCGGCACCGGCGTACCCTCGGGGAGCATATCCTGCCATTTTGAGCCGAAGTCCGTCAGTGTGGTGAGATTGGGTTCCCAGGGTTCGGTCCCGGCGGGATAGAAACTGTCGAACATGTCGTCGTAGAAGTATTCGTCTCCCAACCCTCCGAAGGCATGGCCGAACTCGTGCACCAATACCACGTCGAAAGTGATGTTGTCCGACCCTATGATTGTCAGGCTGTTGAATATGCCGCCTCCTCCGTAGATAGGAGTATTAACAAGGAGGATTATATGCTCGAAGGGAACGGTACCAAGGGCGTCGTATATATCGCGCATGCGCGAAGATGTAAGATATCTCTCCGTATAGAAGGTGTCGAAGTGTGCGCCGGCGACAGTGCGTTTCCAGAGGCCCTTGCGGGGGATACTTACCCCCGATTCTTCCGAAGGGGCAGCCACAGCCGTAAAGCGGAAGCGGTCCTTGTACTCATCGAAGGGGCTGTGGCTCATGATGGCATGTACGGCTTTCTCCGCATCGGAATAAAACTTCCCCTGCTGCTTTGCCGTATAGCCTTCGGCAAGGATGGCTACGTCAACCACCCCGTCAAGTTTTGCCTTGGACGCTTGCTTTGCTACCGGACAGGGGATAAGTTTCCTTGGCATCCCGTTGTCTTTTACTCGGCGTATCAGTATGTCCGCCGGATCTATCTCGTGCTCGAAGTGTACGCTCTGCCGTCCGTGTACGTCGAATAGATTCAGGGTTACCAGCACCTTTTTCTTCGGGAAAGGAACCTGGAAGCAGTTCTCGAACGCACGCCCCGTGCGGGTGGCTTCCTCGTATCCCAACCACTCCTGGAAGAGTGTCGAAAAACTTTGGACGTACAGTACGCTGCCGCTTTCGGGGTCCGTGAGGCTTATCTGTCCGTTGCCTTTGAGCAGGGACTCCGAAAGTCGGGTGGTACGTCCCGCCCATTCGCCCGTGCGGAGGGCTTCAACGAGGCGAATTTCCTGTTCGCCAGCTTTGCCGCAGAATACGTAATCGAGCCTGAGGGTAGAGTTTTCGAACCATTTGCCGAATTCCTGGGCGCCGGCACCCAGCCAGCAGCACAAAAGGAGGGGGATAATGAGGAGTTTCTTCATGATAGCAGGGGACAAGATAATCATTTTATGCGTATATTCGCGTCCTGATTTTACACTTTAAGATGAGAGCGCTTGTTACCGTATTGCTGCTTGTTATCAGCAACGTGTTCATGACACTGGCATGGTATGGCCACCTGAAACTGCAGGAGATGAAGATTTCCGAGAGTTGGCCGCTCATAGCCGTGATATTCTTTTCGTGGGGGATTGCGCTGTTCGAATATTGCGCCCAGGTGCCAGCAAACCGCATCGGCTTCCTCGGCAACGGCGGACCGTTCACCCTCATGCAACTGAAGGTTATACAGGAAGTGATCTCCCTTACCGTCTTTACCTGCATAGCTCTCTTCCTGTTCAAGGGCCAGACGCTGCAGTGGAACCACCTGGCAGCCTTTGCCTGCCTGGTGCTTGCAGTCTTCTTCGTGTTTTTAAAATAGTTTTACTATATTTGCAGTCCCAATCCGGTGAGATGTCCGAGTGGTTGAAGGAGCCTGCCTCGAAAACAGGTGTACGGCAACGTACCGGGGGTTCGAATCCCTCTCTCACCGCGCAATGCAAAGCAAATCAAGGTGCCGCACGCAAGTGCGGCACTTTTGCATTTGGGGCAGCCATGCGAGCTCGCTTTGCTCGCGACACCCTCTCTTTTATTAATGTTATTTGCGAAAATGTATTTTTTTATTACATTTGTACGTTACATAAACGAATGTCGTCCAAGTCTCTCATATCTGTATTGATGATCCTCGCAAGTCTTGTGGGGTCGGGCCGCGTGTCCGCCGCTCCCGCAGCGCAGGGCGCAGGCAGGTACACCATTAATTATAAGGTGGGGAGAACGGGCGTTTCGTCGTCGGATGTATTCGATGCATCCATGCTGTCGGAAATCGACAGCCTTGTCGCCAGGGTACGCAAGGGTGACGCCGGTCAGATCCGCATCAAGTCTTACTCCTCACCGGAAGGCCGTTATTCCTGGAACCTCCGTCTTGCGGAAAAACGTTCGCAATCCGTAGTACAATATATTAAAGGTATATGGCCGGAGATTCCGGACTCCCTACTTGCGGTGGAGAATGTCGCCGAAGACTGGGACCCGGTACTGTATTATGTCAAGCGTTCGAAGGAAGGGTGGAAAGACGAGGCGTTGCAGATACTTCGCGCAAAATCCGACGACCGTGAGCAGAAACTTCAGGATCTTTGGGGTGGAGTAGTGTGGGACGAGCTCCTTTGGAACTGTTTCACGAGAATTCGCCGTACGGAGATAGAGTTTGACCCGCAGTCAAATACGCAATTCTCAGAGACTGTAGTTTCCGGCGAAATTTCAATCAAATTCGCCGTAGGACAGACCGCTCTTGTTAAATCCGTCCTGGACAACACGGCACAGCTTGCCGCTTTATCCGGATTGCTGTCCGACGGAGTATCTCCTTCCGATACGTTGTATCTGGATGCTTATGCTTCGCCCGAGGGACGATTGTCCTGGAACAGGGTGCTTGCACGAAGAAGGGCAGAATCGATAAAGAAGTACATTGTTGATTACGGAATCCCGGAAAGTCGGGTGATAGTTCGGACAAATGACGAAAACTGGGGAGGATTACGCCTTGTCGTGTCCGAGGAGTACTTTGGCTCTGATAAATCCGATATTTTGAGCATTATCGACGACGAGTCGATGGATAGCGAGCAGCGGGAGGCCGCACTCAAGCGTCTTTCCGGTGGCAGGGTTTGGAACAGGCTTGTCGCGGGATGGATGTCGTCCCTGAGGTGCGTCAACGTTACTGTCCAGGCAGCCCGCTAATGAATAAAAAAATCCTTTTTACAGCAGTAGCTTTTGCTATGGCGATGTGCCTTGCACAGCGCTCAGTTTGCGATAATGTTGCAAAATCTAACGATGTTACATTTTCTATAATTAGCCCTCAGGACAGTTCTCTCTGGGTCGCTACGAGGTCTCGTGGAATACTTCGCGTAGGGAGAACGGGGAGAGCTTTTGCCTACTCTTCAGCTAACGGCGATTTCCCATGTGACAATATTGTTTCATTGGCCTTCGATTCTAAGGCCGTGCTGTGGATGAGGGATGCCGAAGGTGGTGTCTATTCCTATACTTCTTTCGAGGGGTTTAGAAAACGGAATGATATGCCTGACCCCGTTCGGAGTGCGCTCTGGGCTGATTCTTCGTCGGAAAATGTTACATTTTCAAAAGCTAAAGACGAGCCTTCCGATGCTGATGGAAGGTCTGTCAGGACCGTTCCTGCTTTGCCTTTCGCTCTTCTCTCTCTGCTTCTTCTCGGTGCTTTGCTTTATCTGCTGAGAGAGAGGTATGCAAAACCGGCGGACAGTCCCAAATCGATAGCTAAACCCAGGTTCGAGCAGAAGCCTGAGCAGATGCCCGAACAGAAGTCTGAGCTAAAGCATATTGCTGTGCCGGAAACAGTCGCCTCTGATCCTTCTGAGAATGTCGAATCCGGTGCTTTTTCTGCAAAAGTCAGCGAAATAATCGCTTCTAATTATACTAATCCAGACTTTTCTGTAGAGCAAATTGCTGATATTCTTGGCATTACGCGTGTCCATCTTAACCGTAAACTAAAGATGGAGAATGCTCCGTCCCCTAAAGACTTGTTAAAGAAGGCTCGTATGGATAAGGCCGCAGAATTATTAAGACAGGGCGTTCCTGTCGCCAGCATTGCGTCTGAATGCGGGTTCTCGTCCCCTTCGTATTTTTCCAGTGCTTTTAAGGAGTACTTCGGGGTTTCCCCTAAGTCATTTGAATGAGTTTGAGCTGCGTAGCAACGCAGTTCACCAGTTTTTCCAGAATAATCGGCTTTGTTATAAAGTCGTCGGCGCCCAGTTGGTATCCGCGTACGATATCTTCGTTTGAATTCAGTGCGGAAAGTATAATTACTTTGATTCCGGCTGTTTCGGGATTCTCTTTAACCCGTTTAAGCACCTCAAAACCGTCTATTTCAGGCATCATAAGATCCAGAAGGATCAAATCAGGCTTTTCCTTTGCTATTTCTTCCAACGCGATACGACCGTTCCCTGCCTTGGTTATATCGAAATCAAACCTTGCGAGCATGCGCTCCACGAGCATCAGATTCAGTGGCACGTCGTCCACGGCAAGGACCTTGTATCGTCTCATACGTTGATTCTATTGTTTTTTCTGCCTGTCCATGTTTGCAATCCACACCTTGGGAGTCATCCCGGTCACCTTCTTGAATATGGTATTGAAGGAGGATGCACTAAGGAAACCGCATTCTGCGGCCACCTGCGTCTGTTTTGCCCCGCGGTGACTGAGTATGTATTGTTCTGCGTAATCTACTCGCAGAGTATTGATAAGCTCAGGGAATCCCAGGTTATAGGTGTTATTGACAAGCTTGGATATGTATGTTTTGTTGCTGTGAAGCCTGTCGGCCACGTCCTGCAGCGTAAGCTGCGGATGGAGGAACAGCTGCTCCTCTTTCATAAGCTGCTGGAAGCGGGCCATCAGACTGTTTTCTTCCCACGAATCGGCGACTGCCGAGAATATGCTTCTGGCGACGTCCGATGCGGCTTTTTCCGGAAGTTCTCCCTTCTTCCATTTATCGATTTCAGAGGGCTTAAATCCGAGTTTTTCGCGTATATGGCTGATTGCTTCGTCCTCCGCGTCATCCACAAAGTCGTTGATCATCTCTTCCATTACCCTGGACTTATTCCGTTCGTTGTAATTGTACCGGAATGCGCCCAGCATTTCGTGGAGAGTAATCGTCGGCTTGTCTCCGAATAGTGCCAGAAACGCGAAAGCAAAAATGCCTATTGCCATCGCGGCCATGAATATGGAGGACGTTAATGGATCGGCCTGTATGAAGTCGCGTGAATCCACAAGTTGGAGCATGAACAGCAGCAAAACCACAATGGTGATGCTGAGTTGGAGTTCCTTCAGGCTTATTTTCTTTCCCTTCAGGAACCTGAACAGGTTCCTCGGGGTATACTTGTACTTTATTGTGATAGATACGAAGTAAACAAACAGTACCAGAGTTTCGGTCAGGAGGACTATCACTGATGCAATATAAATCCACAGGCAGTATACTCCGACAACAGTTCCTTTGTATTCAGGCATAATAACCCGTCCTTCGGACAGGATTCTCTGCATAAACTCCCGTATGCTTTCGCTGCCTGCCAGAGTATGCAGGACAAGGGTACCGGTAAACAAGGCCACGGGAAGGGCAATCCATAAATGCTGGTATTGGTGCGATGTGTGGCTGTAGTTGCGGTTCAAATGCCGGAAATACAATATAAGGAGGGGAATAATGGATGGCGTAAACAACTGCGAAAACAGGAAGGTCCAGTCCAGTATTTCCAGCGAAACCCTTGCGTTGTAGCATGCATTGGCAAAAAGGGATAGTCCCGTAACTATTAGTAAGCCAACGGTTATACGAAAAGTGTTTGTCCTGGATGCCATCAGAATATGGATGAGCACCCAGAACAAGCAGACTGTCGCCGGCAGGAAAAATAGTATTGACCGGATCATCTAAAAATCATCGTTGTTCTCGTATATTTTTGTTTCCCAGTCATTTACAGAGGCCGTGAACGTAATCGACTTGTACACGGAACTAAGGTCTAGACCTATGTGGAATGTATACTGCTTTCCGTAAACGAAGACGTTGTCCGGAAGAAGTCCGTATAGCATGTACTTTGCTACCTGGCCTTTGATGGCTGGGTATTCGTAACCTTCTATGGTGAAAGGGTCGACGTCGAACACTACCTCCACGCACTGTTTGCCAATTTCGATATCGTCGGGAATGGAGTAATAGCGGTGACTGTCTTTCAGTCGGTCTTCGAGGGTATCGTATCCGACAAACTTTTCATTCTCACTGCCTACTCCCACGAGAGCATCCCCTTCGAAAACGACCACCTTCCGGTAGTAGGCCTGCCTGTGCCATGTTCCGGTGCTATTGTGCACGTCATTGACGAATACTCCAGCCGAAGCCACATTGGTCGCCGTCAGCTTCCTCAGATGAATATGTCCCTGCAGGTTAGGATCGGGCGTAACGTCGCATACCTTATAGCCAATATCATTGGTAATGTGCTGAAATACAAGGGGAACCATGTTGAGCTGGGTGATTGCTCTCTCAACGGTTTTGCTGACCAGCGGGCCGGCTTCGGTCTCCTCTACGGAATACGGAATGGAATACGTGGAGTATTCGCGACCGTAATTCACTTTATCTACATACGGATAATAAGCGCTGAGGCTGATCTGGTTGGAGGAGTCCCAAAGATAATTGTCGAACCATCCCTGATAGTTGCCCGCAGCACTGCTGACCTTGGCATTGTCCAGCACAAGGCATTCGTGCTCGAAGTCGATGCCAATGAGACCGAACGGAATATCGCTATCCATAGTAGCGAGTTTTTCGGAGGTCTCGAATGCATCGGCGCCACGGGTCATCACTCCGGAACGGTCTTTGCTTACAACCTGACCATCCCTGGTAACGAGGATGTCGAAGTCCATTTTTTGTTTTCCGCCTACTTTACCAGGGGAAGGAACGTCATCCAGCTTTACGCAAGCTGTTCCGGCTCCTATAATCGCAACCACCGCGGCCATGCGCAGCAGGCGATATATAATATTATAATAGGTATGGTTCATCTGGGGTGCAAATGTAGGTTATTTATTTTTAAAAACAAAATTTTTATGGCAAAAAATCAAAATTTTTTCAGATTCTTTTAAAATATGCCCCTGATACCTCTGAGGGGGGGGTAGTTGTATAAAAGAAAAAACCATACCCATCAAAGAATAATAAAAAAAGGTATTATATATAAAAACGCGTTTTTGATTGTTTTCTCGATGTATGTCGAAAAGTGCAAGAATTGAGAAAATTTTTAAAAAATATTCAAAAAAGTGTTGGAAGATAAAAATAATTGATTTACCTTTGCACCCTGTTAGTTCAGAAGGGTGTTTTATTCACTGGTTTGGATTGCACCGTTTCTGGTTTAGCAGAACTGGTTAGAAGAAATGATACAGCTCAGCAAAAGCATGATCACCAAGTGTGCCAAGGCAGCCTATAGTGCGGCCTTGGCGCTCGTGCTTCTGGCTGTTGGCTCTTTTTCTTTACGCGCGCATGACTATTGCGTACGCATCCTGTTCCCCTTCGACAGCGCTGTGATTCGTGCCGATTACATGGACAACGCTACATCGCTTGCGCTTCTCGACAGCCTGATTAAGTCCTCGGATCTTTCTTCGGCTGAGGCTTTGCAGGTTGTTTCTTTCTCGTCACCTGAAGGTGTCTGGGCTTATAACGTCGCTCTTTCGCAGCGTCGTGCCAATGCCCTGCGCAAGTACATAGTTTCCAAGTACCCCGAACTCGACGGCAGGATTACAGTGAATCCCGGCGGAGAGTCCTGGGATGATCTTCGTGCTGCTATCGTGTCGGACAGGCGCATCTCGGAATCCGACAGGTCCCGCATGCTTAAGATCGTCGATTCCGATGCCAAGCCCGATGCCAAGGAGTCTTCGTTGAAGGCTATCCCTTCATACAGGCAGTTCTATTTCGGCTATGTCCGCCGTTTCCGTTATGCGGAAATCAGTTTTGCTCCCCTTGCCGGTGTTGCTGCTGATTCATCCGCTAATGGCGCTGCTGCCGGAGTTTCCGGTGCCACCGGTACAACTGCTTCCGCTGGTTCTTCCACTGGCGCAGCCGGTACTACTGGTGCAACTACCGCTGCTGGTGCTGCTGCCGCCGGAACGACCGACAATGCTAATAATACCACAAAGACTGACACTGCTGCAGCTGCTGCAGCTGGTGCCGGCGTTGCGGGAACTACTTCGGAGACCGCTGCCGGCACTTCTCATATAGATAACGCCTCTGGCGCAAATGCTCCTGCAGGAGCCGCCGCCGGAGCCGCTGGTGCTGCTACCACCGAAGGTGCCGCTGGTGCTGGTGCTGGTGCTGCTGTCGCAGGAACCACTTCTGAAACTGGTGCAGCCGGTTCTACCGCTGCCGCTGGAGTTGCTGGTACAACTACCGCTGCAGGTGCAGCCGGAACTTCCACCGGAGCAGGCGCTGGTGCTGCCACCACCGAAGGTGCCGCTGGTACTGCCGGTGCAGGCACCACCACTGCTGGAGCAGCCGCTACCGAAGGTGCTGCTGGAACTACTGGTGCAGGCGCTGCTGTTGCAGGAACTGCTTCGGAGACTAGCGCCGCCGGTTCTACCGCTGCCGCTGGAGTTGCTGGTGCAACTACCGCTGCAGGTGCAGCCGGAACTTCCACCGGAGCAGGCGCTGGTGCTGCCACCACCGAAGGTGCCGCTGGTACTGCCGGTGCAGGCACCACCACTGCTGGAGCAGCCGCTACCGAAGGTGCTGCTGGAACTACTGGTGCAGGCGCTGCTGTTGCAGGAACTGCTTCGGAGACTAGCGCCGCCGGTTCTACCGCTGCTGCTGGAGTTGCTGGTGCTACTACGGCTGCAGGTGCCGCCGGAACTACCACCGGAGCAGCCGCTGGCACATCTACCACTGAAGGTGCCGCTGGAGTTGCTGGCGCTGGTGCAGGTGCGGGTGCAGCCGCTGGTTCCACTGGAACTACCGCTGCTGGTTCAGGCACTACTGCTGGAGCTGCCACCGGATCTTCTGGTGCAGGCGCTGCTGTTGCAGGAACTGCTTCGGAGACTAGCGCTGCCGGTTCTAC
>CAMHTE010000030.1 GCA_946187975.1 uncultured Bacteroidales bacterium
TTAAAAATACTTCTTCTCCTGATGGTTGAGGGCGATGAAGATGAAGAGCATCACCGTGAAGGCCCAGAGCGAGGATCCTCCGTAACTCAGGAAGGGCAAAGGAATGCCTATGACGGGCATCAGCCCGATGGTCATGCCGATGTTTATGAAGAGGTGCATGAACAGGCAGGAGGCGACGCAGTAGCCGTAGATGCGGGTAAAGGCCTCGCGGGATTCTTCGGCGTCCTTGACTATGCGCGAAATCAGAAGTCCGTACAGCGCGAGCACCACCAGGCATCCCAGGAAACCCCATTCCTCTCCCACGGTACAGAATATAAAGTCCGTACTCTGCTCGGGCACGAAGCCGTAGGTGGTCTGCGTCCCCTGCAGGAAGCCTTTCCCGGAAAAGCCCCCCGAGCCAATGGCGATCATCGACTGCCTCACGTTGTATCCCACTCCCGCCGGATCGTCTTTCATACCCAGGAGGACCTCGATGCGCAGCCTCTGGTGCGGCTGAAGCACGTGATGGAACGCTATGTCTGTCGAGAACACCAGTCCCGCGAACAGCAAAGTCGCCAGCAGGAGCATACGCAGCGACATCCTGCGCTCACGCGACATCGGCCTTGTATGCCGCAGCAGGAACCACAGGTACCCTATGGCAATAATCCCGAGCAAGATGAGGGATACCACCGTTCCCGCCTTGAGCGTCAGAACGAACAAAAGGATGGCGAGACCCATGAGGCCGAGCAGTATCCCTGGAAGCCCCTCCCGGTAAAGAACGAAGAGCATCCCTGTATAAACCAGCGCGGAGCCGGTCTCATTCTCGGCCAGTATCGCAAGCATGGGAATTCCGATCACCGCGGCCACCGCCATCCATCCCTTCCGCGTCTTCAACGAAAAACCCTGCCGGCTCATGACCATTGCCAGCACCAGCGAGGTGGTTATCTTGGAAATCTCCGCCGGCTGGAAACTTACCGGCCCAAGCGAGAACCACGAGTGAGAGCCCTTGTGCGCTGACCCTATGAATATTACCGCCACCAGCAACACCAGCACCAGCAGGTATCCCGGCGACGATAGAACCTCCCAGAGCCTGGGATTGATTACGAAGAGTATCACCGCTCCGAGCGCGAAGGCCGTCAGTATCCACACGAACTGCTTTCCGCTGCGCACGGCGAAATCCAGCGGGCCCTGCATGTCGGCGGAGTGCACCGAAGCATACACGTTAAGCCAGCCTATGGCCACCAGTGCCAGATAGAGCAACACCAGTGTCCAGTCCACCGACTTACCTAAACCTCTGTTAATTTCCCCCATAAAAATGCGTTTCTATCATGCGCTTTTCCAGTTCCGGACGCACGGTCCCACCGGTAAGGTATCTCTCTATCAGCAGCGAAGCCAGCGGGCACGCGTAGGAGCCGCCCCATCCGGCATTCTCTATATAACCTACTACCGCAATCTTCGGATTGTCTTTTGGAGCAAAGCAGATAAAGACGGAATTGTCCGCCCCGTGCGGATTCTGGGCGGTACCAGTCTTTCCGCATATATCCAGCCCCGGGACGCACGCCAGCCCTGCGGTTCCGCCGGAGCCCGGTCCCCCGTTCACCGCCATCCACATCCCAGGGATCACCTTCTTGAAATGGGAGGTGTCCACCATGGTATAATGCTTCTCGCGGAAGCGGTCGTCGATTTTAAGATCCGGCGAATCCTTCACGAGGTGGGGGATGTAGTAGTAGCCGCGGTTGGCCATAATTGCCGCCAGGTTGGCGATCTGAAGGGGAGTGGCGCCGATCTCTCCCTGCCCTATCGACAGCGAGATGACGTTGGAAGTTTTCCAGTGCCCCTTTCCGTAGCGCCTGTTGTAGAAATCCGCGGTCGGGATATTTCCTCCGAGTTCGGAAGGGAAGTCGCTGCCGAGCTTCTGCCCGAAGCCGAAACTCAGCACGTAGTCGCGCCATTTGCCGAAGGCTTCTCCCACCGTCCCCCTGTCGGGTCCTTCCAGCAGATTCCGGAACACGTAGCAGAAGTATGCGTTGCACGACATCATCACCGCCTCGTTGAGGTCCAGCGGGCTGCGGTGGTCGTGGCACCCCAGTTTATGTTTGGAGGAATATGCAAAGCCACGGCTGCAGGGATACCTGTCGGAAACCTTCAGGACCCCTTCCTGAAGTCCGATCAGGCCGTTCACCAGCTTGAACACGGATCCCGGAGGATAGGCCGCCTGCACCGTACGGTTGAACATCGGCCGTCCCGGGTCCGCCGCCAGGGCCTTGTAATGGCTACCTATGTCGGCAAGTACGTCCACGTCGATGCTCGGGCTGGATACCATCGCCAGGATCTCTCCCGTCGAGGGCTCGATGGCTATCAGGCTGCCCCGCTTTCCGGTCATAAGCTTCTGTCCGTACTGCTGCAGGTGCGCATCTATGGTAGTAATGATATCGTCGCCGGCCACGGCCTCAAGGTCGAATTCGCCGTCGCGGTAGGCATCCTGCCTGCGGTTTCGCGAGTCCCTCAGGAAAATGTGGTACCCCTTGCGTCCGCGGAGTTCCTTTTCCCTCGCCGCCTCCAGCCCCGTACGTCCTATGTAGTCGCCGCTTTTGTAAACGTCCGGCTCCTTCTCCATATCCTTTGCATTCACCTCCGAGACATAGCCCAGCAGATTGCCGCCGGCATTGAACGGATACTCCCGCACGGACCTCACCTGAGCCTTGAATCCCGGGAACGAATACTGCAGCTCGGCGAATCTCAGATAATGTTCGGTGTCCACCTGTTTCACGAACTGAAGCGTCCGGTAGCCAATGCGCGAACGGTATTGGCGGTACCAGTCCATCTGCTCCCGTATCCATGCGGGGTCGAGATCCAGTGCCGACGCGAGCGCCAGCGTATCGAAGGCCTCCACCTCGCGCGGTGTCACCAGTATGTCGTAGCAGACGCGGTTCCCTACCAGCACCTCCCCGTTGCGGTCGTAAATAATGCCCCGCGGCGGGAAGATATTGTCGTAAACCATTGAGTTGTTGGAGGCGTCCCTCTTGTATGAGCCGTCCAGGATCTGTATAAGGAACAGCTTCGCAAGAAGGATGGCTATTGCCACCCAGAGGCCGGTCAGAAGCCTGGAGGAACGGTCTATTTCCATATGCTACCCTCCTCCTCCGAAAGAAGGCCCGCCACCGGGATCGATACGAGCGTGCCGAGCAGCGTCGACAGCAGGGTGCGCAGGAAGTTGAATCCGAAACTGCGGGTGCCGGCGGCATCAATCCATACGTAGGCCGCAAAGAAGACGGCCGAGCACAGAAGTATGCCCAGTGCCACCTTCGGAAGCCCCTGTTTGCGCACGGAAACATTCTCCCTCCGGGCGATGACTTCGTCCCCGAACACCAGTGAGATGATGAAATTCCGGCAGAATGCCGTGAGGACGAGGGCCGAGGCGGTAAGTCCGAGTATCCCGTGGGTGGTGAAATCGACGGCAAGTCCTGTCAGGAAGGCCGTTACCATCACCACGGGCTGGCTCATTCTTGCCGGGAGGCAGAGTATCATCGCCGGCAGGAAGCACAGCACCACGTAGGGAGACAGGTTGAGGAAGTTACCCAGAATAACCTGAGCCGCTACCAGAGCCAGATAAGTCCAGAAAAATGCAGTTCTCATTGTCCGGCCTCCTTTTCGAGTTTCTCAATTGCCGGACGGTCCAGGCATTCAACAATTGTCACGAAGCGCAGGGCGCCGAAGTCCAAAAACAGCTCAACGTCCACTTCGTTTACGCTACCGTCCACCACATGCGTCTTGCCTGTCGTACCGAGGGGGATGTCGGGCGGGAATACCGACGAAAAACCGCTGGTCCAGACCGTATCGCCGGGGCTGACCTCGCGGTGCAGGGGAATGTCCCTCATCCGCATTCGGTCGCTGCGTCCTCCGTTCCAACTCACCGGCGCCACTAGGCCGGTATGGCCTATCCTTGCGCTGACGCTCATGCGGGGATTCATCAGGGTAAGTCCGTAGCAGAAGTGCTCGTCCACGGCCGTCACTATGCCGGCAACTCCATTGTTCGTTACGATGCCGCTCTGAGGCACCACTCCGTCGGCGCGCCCCTTGTTGAGGATAATGTAGTTATGAAGAGAGTTCCGGCTGGCTTTTACGATAGTGGCCGGAATGTAGCGGAAACGCCCCGCCGTGGTGTCGGAAACTCCGCCGTACTGCATGGCAAGCTGCAGCTGCCCCTGTTCCCTCAAATGTATTGCGAGCGAAAGGTTCTCGTCCGCGAGTTCGCGGTTCTCGCGCTCCAGCGAAAAGTAGTGACGGACATGTTCGCTGCCGCTCCACATCGATGCCAGCACCCTGTGTGTGGCCCGGTTGAGCCATATGTCCTGAAGGCCGCGGGTACTGCCGAGCAGAACGACAGCGGTAATCTCCAAAAGAATGAAGACTACCGCGTTCAAAAGCCCGTATCCCTTTCCGGCCTCCGGCATCGCTACCGCATGAGGAAAGGATAGTTGTCGGTATTCTTGAGTGCGAGGCAGGTGCCGCGGGCGACGGCGTGGAGGGGATCTTCGGAAACGTGGAACTTGATGTTCACCTTATCCGAGAGCCTCTTGTCCAGACCGCGCAGAAGGGCGCCTCCTCCGGAGAGGAAGATTCCGCTCTCCACAATGTCCGAATAAAGTTCGGGAGGGGTCATTTCGAGCACATGCAGGATAGATGTCTCGATTTTGGCTATGGATTTGTCCAGGCAGTGGGCGATTTCGTCGTGGGTGATGGTCGCCTCCACCGGATGGGCCGTCATGAGGTTGGGTCCGCGCACGATGTAGGGTTCGGGAATCTCGTCGAGGTCGGAAATCACGGCTCCCACGGCTATTTTAATCTTCTCGGCGGTTATCTCTCCCACCTTGATATTGTGCTGCTGGCGCAGATAGTACTGGATGTCGCTCGTGAATACGTCGCCTGCGGTACGGATGCTGTCCTGGATGACCAGTCCTCCGAGGGAGATGACGGCTATTTCGGTGGTACCGCCGCCTATGTCGACTACCATGCTGCCCTTCGGAGCAAGCACGTCGAGACCTATTCCGAGCGCGGCCGCCATGGGCTCGTGGATGAGGTATACGTCGCGGCCGCCGGCATGCTCGGAGGAGTCGCGCACGGCACGGATCTCAACTTCGGTCGAACCGGAGGGGATGCCCACCACAACCTTGAGGTTGGGGGTGAAAATACTGTGCCTCTTGCTGTTGACCTGCTTGATGAAGCCGCGTATCATCATCTCGGCGGCATTGAAGTCCGCGATGACGCCGTCACGGAGGGGACGTACGGTCTTGATGCCCGGGTTAGTCCTTTCCTGCATCAGCTTGGCCTTCTGACCTATTGCGATGCACTTGTTTGAATTATTGTCGATGGCAACTATGCTCGGCTCGTCCAGCACTATTTCATCGTTCTGATAGATGACGGTGTTGGCGGTTCCGAGGTCTATTGCCAGTTCCTGGTTCAAAAAAGAAAAAGCCATTTCTGCGAATTGAATTAAAGCAAACAAATATAAGTAAAAATAGTTAATTTTGCCCCATCGATATGGCTCTCGGAAAAACAAAAAAATACGCGGTGATCGTCGCGGGCGGCAGCGGGGTGCGCATGGGCGCCCCTACCCCCAAGCAATTCCTCGAACTCGATGGCGTTCCTATTCTGGAGCGCACCATCGGGCGCTTTATCTCCGCCGTTCCCGGAATTACCATAGTTACCGTGCTGCCCGATGACTATATCAGCACTTGGAAGGGCCTCTGCACTTCCCGCAGTTTCGACTACCCGCAGATTATCGCCAAAGGCGGTCTCACCCGCTTCCATAGTGTCCGTTCCGCCCTTGCCAAGATACCCGGCGACGCTACGGTGGCGATTCACGACGGAGTCCGTCCCCTGATCAGCGAAGCCCTCATACGCGAGATGTTCGCCCGCATGGAAGACGGTTGCCGCGCCCTCATCCCTGTGCTCCCGGTAACCGATTCGCTGAAGACCCTGCATCGCAAGCCCGACGGCAGCCTGTCCACCCCCGAGGGCATTCCTGATCCCGACCGCAGTGTCGTGTATGCCGTCCAGACCCCCCAGGTCTTCGCATCTTCCGACATCAAGGCGGCATATACGCAGGCCTACGATACGGCTTTCACCGACGACGCATCGGTAGCCCGTAAATACGGAATTCCGCTCACCTACATCGCAGGCGAGCGGACCAATATCAAAATTACGACTCCGGACGACCTTTCACTGGCCGGAGCCTTCCTTTCACTTCACTGATTTGGAGGGGACCCTTCCCCGTTTGTAGTCGTTCACCCAGACCTGGCGCTCGAATGCCTGTTCGAGCGAAATCATGGTGTTGGTCGACTGCACGTGGGGTACGTTCTGTATGGTATTCAGAAGCACGTCCATCAGGTGGTCGTTGTCCAGACAGTAAATCTTGACGAGTACCAGGGCCGTTCCGGTCACGAAGTGGCATTCCACGATCTCCGGAATCTTCTTGAGCGAAGCAATCACCTCGCGGTACTTGTTAGCCTCCGAAATGCTGATGTTCACATAGGCGCATACGTTCAGCCCTATTGCGCTCGGCTTGACCAGCATGCGTGAGCCTGTCACGACGCCGTTTTCCTCGAGCTTGCGCATCCTCTGGTGGATGGCAGCTCCGGATACGCCGCACTGACGGGCTATTTCCAGGTAGGGCATCCTCGCGTCTTTAACGAGGAAGGACAGGATCTTCCTGTCGATGTCGTCGATCTGGTAGGGGAGCATAATCTATAGCTTTACTTGTTCTTGCGATACCTGTGGAACTTCCCGGCCGTCGGGGCGGAAGGTCCTTCCGTCATCAGCGCCCTGCAGGCTTCTTCTGTAAGTGCGGAAGCGTCGGTTCCGCGGGGGATGCGGTAGTTCTTGCCCTCATACTTGATGTAAGGCCCATAGCGTCCGTTGATGATGCTGATGCCGGAATCCCCGAATTCGCGCAGTATGTTGTTTTCGGGTGCGGCCGCACCGGTTGCGGATATAACCGCTGCACACTCTTCGAGCGAGACCTTCAGGGGATTGACTCCCTTCGGGAGAGAGTAATTCTTGTCGCCATAGCGGAAGAAGGGCCCGAAGCGCCCTTTGTTCGCCACCACTTCAATTCCGTCGATGATGCCCACGATACGGGGGAGAGCCAGCAGCTGTATGGCTTCCTGAAGGGTAATCGTTTCTATCAGCTGATGGCGTCCGAGGCTTGCGTACTGCCTGTTTTCGCCCTCACCCTTCTGGACGTAGGCTCCGTACTGTCCGTATTTCGCGTAAACTTCGAGTCCGTCCGCCGGGTCGGTGCCGAGCAGCCTTTCCACGCGGTTGTACATACCGTCGTGGAGTTTTTCTTCCACCTCTTTGTGGAATGGAGGATATATCTGGCCGAGATAAGCTTTCCAGTCCTGGGTACCCTCCGCTATACGGTCGAGATGGTCTTCGACGCTGGCGGTGTAGTTGTAGTCCATGATCTTGGGGAAGTTGGCCACGAGGTAGTCGGATACCATCATTCCCACGTCCTGGGGGAGAAGCTTGCCCTTGTCTTCGCCGACCATTTCGGTCTTCTGCGAAGAAGATATCTTTCCGCCCTTGAGCCTGAGGTTGGTGACCTTCACCGGCGTGCCTTCGTGGTCGCCGCGGAGGACGTAACCACGGGCGGTGGTAAGAGTGCTGATCGTAGGCGCGTAGGTGGATGGACGGCCGATTTCCAGCTCTTCCATCTTCTTCACCAGGGTGGCCTCCGTGTAGCGCAACGGAGCGCGGGTGTATTTACAGACTGCGAAGGCTTCCGCGAGGCTGCAGTTCTCTCCTTTGGTGATGCCGGGGGTGATGCCTGCGGTCTCCTCACCCTCGTCGTCGCGACCTTCTGCATATAGCTTGAGGAATCCGTCGAAAAGGATCTCGATGCCTTCGGCGATGAACTTCTCGCTACGGGCGGAGGTCCCGACTGTAATC
The DNA here is from genome assembly GCA_946187975.1 of uncultured Bacteroidales bacterium. Taxonomy (GTDB): domain Bacteria; phylum Bacteroidota; class Bacteroidia; order Bacteroidales; family UBA932; genus Cryptobacteroides. The sequence goes on from CAMHTE010000030.1 coordinate 7,933, forward strand.
TTGGTGTTGAGCACGTTTGCTTCCGCCATCTGCGACGCTACGGTGCGCTTCCATATAAGATTATAAAGCGCCCTTTCCTGAGGATTTCCGGAAATCTCGGCGTGTTCGATGAAGGTGGGGCGTATGGCCTCATGAGCCTCCTGGGCGCCCTTCGTCTTTGTCTTGAACTGCCTCGGCGACGAGTATTGTGCACCGAAGTTTTCAGTGATATACTTCTTGGCGCTCCCCAGTGCCAGCGACGAAAGGTTGGTGGAGTCCGTACGCATGTAGGTTATCAGACCTTTCTCGTAAAGCACCTGCGCCACCCGCATGGTCTGGCTAACGTTCATGTGCAGTTTGCGGGCGGCCTCCTGCTGGAGGGTGGAGGTGGTGAAGGGAGCGGAAGGGATGCGTTTGCCTTCGGCCTTTTCGACGTCGGAGATGGTGAAGGCTGCGCCGGAGATGTCCTCCAGGTATTTGCTGGCCTGCTCAAGGGAGCCGAAGTGAGTGTCCAGAAGCCCGTGGAAGACGCTGCCGTCGGCCCTCTTGAAGTTGGCCTCCGTACGGTAGAAGGCCTCCGGCCGGAAGGCCATAATCTCGCGTTCGCGGTCGACTATCAGCCTGAGGGCAACGCTCTGCACGCGTCCGGCGGAGAGTCCTTTATTAATCTTCTTCCATAGTATGGGAGAGAGTTCAAAGCCAACCAGCCTGTCCAGCACACGCCTGGCCTGCTGGGCGTTCACGAGGTTCATGTCCAGATCCCTCGGATTCCTGATGGCGTTCTGTATGGCTTCTTTGGTGATTTCGTGGAAGGCAATGCGATGGGTGCGGGAAGGATCCAGTCCCAGGGTGTCCACGAGGTGCCACGAGATGGCTTCCCCTTCGCGGTCCTCATCGGAAGCCAGCCATACGGTCGAGGCTTTAGCCGCCAGGCGGGTGAGTTCCGCCACTACCTTCTTCTTCTCTTCAGGAACTACATATTCGGGTCGGAAACCATTTTTTATATCTATGCCGAGCTGCTTTTCCTGCAGGTCGCGAATGTGGCCGAAACTGGGCTTAACAGTATATCCTTCCCCCAGGAATTTCTGTATGGTCCTGGCTTTTGCCGGCGACTCAACTATGACGAGATTCCCCTCCATAAAACTGCTTCATTTTCTATTTTCCTCATGCAAAGTAAATCATAAACTCGCCAATTATCAAAATTTGTTACCGAAAAATACTTAATTTTGTCCCGTAATCGAAGATTAAAAAAATGAAGGCTGACACAAGGAAAAAAATCATCAAATGGTTCTGGATTGCGGTGACCGCTCCGTTCGCCCTCGTCTTCCTGCTCTTGCTCCTGGTGTGGCTTTTCGCCCGCATCCCTTCTTTCGAGGAACTTGAGCATCCGGACAGCAAACTTGCCACCCAGGTGATCGCCGACGGAGGCGAGATACTCACCACCTTCCATATCGAGAACCGCACCTACGTCAGCTTCGAAGAACTCTCCCCCAATCTCGTCGCGGCCGCCATCAGCACCGAGGACGCCCGCTTCCGCAAACATTCCGGCATCGACACCAAAGGTCTCGCCCGCGTGTTCTTCAAAACCCTCCTCATGAGGGACAGCAGCCAGGGAGGAGGTTCTACCATTACCCAACAGCTCGCCAAAACCCTCTACCCCCGCCGCGAGGTACACAGCAAAATCCCCGGCTGGAGCAAGGTGGTTATGGTATGGATCAAGCTGAAGGAATGGATCACCGCCGTAAAACTCGAGCGCAACTATACCAAGAACGAGATACTTAACATGTACCTCAACTCGGTTTTCTTCGGTAGCAGCGCCTACGGCATACGCGCCGCGTCCGAGACCTTCTTCGCCAAGCTCCCTTCCGAGCTTACCGTCGAGGAGGCCGCCACCCTGATAGGCATGGTCAACAAACCTACCCGTTACAATCCTGCGCTCAATCCCGACAGGGCCCTGGTCCGCCGCAACTTCGTAATCGGCAAGATGGCCCGTGCCAAATACATCACCCGCGCCGAAGCCGATTCCATCAAGGCTCTCCCCATAGTGCTCTCGTATCAGGTGCAGGACCACAACGCCGGCCTGGCGCCGTATTTCCGCGACCTTCTCCGCAGGGACATGAATGCGCAGAAGCCCAAGCGCTCCCGCTATCAGTACGAGGAGGACTATGCGGCCGACTCCCTACGTTGGCGCGACGACGACCTCTACGGCTGGCTTAATAAGAATAAGAAGGCCGACGGAAGCCGTTACGATCTCGACAAGGACGGACTCCGCATCTATACTACCATTAATTATAAGATGCAGTTGTATGCGGAGCAGGCGGTTGAGGAATGGCTCGGACGCAACCTGCAGCCCGCCTTCGACCGTGAGCTTAAGTGGAAGCGCAATCCTCCCTTCGCCTCCGACGTCGATGCCGCTACGCGCGAGAGGCTGATGGCAAACGCCCGCAAGTGGAGCGACCGCTACCGCCTTCAGAGTAAGGCAGGGGTTCCCCCGGAGCAGATACTGGCCCAGTTCAAGAACCCGGTCAAGATGCGCGTGTTCGCATGGAACAAGAAGGGTTATGTCGATACCACCATGACCCCGGACGACTCCATACGTTATTACAAGGGAATACTCCGTTGCGGAATGATGGCCGTTGAACCCGAATCCGGACATATAAAGGTTTACGTCGGAGGCCCCAACTACCGTTACTTCAAATTCGACAACGTAGGTCAGGGCAAGCGTCAGGTAGGTTCCACGGCGAAGCCTTTCCTTTACACCCTTGCCATGCAGGAGGGTATGTCTCCCTGCGACAAGGTTATCAACGTTCCCCAGTCGTTCATCGCCGGTGACGGCACCGACTGGACACCCCGTTCGACCGACAAGGACGAGTGGATTGGCAAGACCGTCACGCTCAAGTGGGGCCTGACGCATTCCTCCAACAATATTTCCGCATACCTCATGAAGCAGTTCGGCCCTCACGCCATGGCGGGGATGATGCATAAGATGGGCATACATTCCCATGTGGACGAGGTTTACGCCCTCTGCGTGGGACCTGCGGATATCTCCGTGTCCGAGATGGTGGGAGCCTTCAACACCTTCCCCTCCAGGGGAGTGTACGTCACCCCCATGTACGTCACCCGCATCGAGGATAACGACGGCAACGTGCTTTCCGAGTTCACCAATCACAAGCGTGAGGCCATTGGCGAGAGGACGGCTTTCCTCATGGTCAACCTGATGGAGGGCGTGGTCAACCACGGTACCGGATTCAGGCTGCGCGCCACCTACGGACTCAAGGGTGAGATAGCCGGAAAGACAGGAACCACCAACGACAACTCCGACGGTTGGTTCATAGGATATACTCCTTCCATCACCTGCGGAGTGTGGGTTGGAGGTGAGGACCGCCAGGTACACTTTAACTCGCTGGCGCTCGGAAGCGGTTCCAACATGGCCCTTCCCATCTGGGGAATATGGATGAAGAAGTGCCTTGCCGACGGCACCCTTTCCATCAGCGAAAGCGACCGTTTCATAGCGCCGGCCGGAATGGCACTCAATCTTGACTGCACCGGCGGAGACATAGAGACCACCGAGGAGGGCCAGGCGGAAGCACCGGTATCACAGGAAGAATATTATTTCGAGTAATATGGCAAAATACAAGACCATAGCGGTAATGTACGGAAGCGACTCCTCCGAGTGGGAGGTTTCCTGCCGCAGCGGCGAGTTCACCGCATCCCGTATCGACGGGGACAAATACGACGTTTACGAGATTTTCGCCCGCTTCGGCCGCTGGCAGGTGGTCGCCTGCAAGAAGAAGGGTGCCATGCGCGTCCCCTTCCCCGAAGGTTCGCGTCCCGAGCTCGATAAGACCGATTTCAGCGTAACCATACTCGGCGAGAAGATACACTTCGACTACGTTTATATAGTGCAGCACGGCGCTCCCGGAGAGAGCGGCCAGCTCCAGGGCTACCTCGAGATGCTGGGCATCCCGTTCAGCAGCTGCTCCTCGTCCGTATCTACCATAGCCTTCGACAAGTATGCCTGCAAGAGCTATATACGCGATCTCGGAATAGTGAAGTGCGCCCCCGATGCCTTTGTACACAAGGGAACCGACCTCGAGGCCTTCGCCGCACAGGTGGCGGAAAAGCTCAGCTTCCCCGTGTTCGTAAAGCCCACCATCGGAGGTTCCAGTTTCGGCGTCAGCAGGGTGAGCGATCCGTCCGAGCTTGCCACGGCAGTGGGATACGCCTTCTCCGAAGGCCCTACCGTGCTTGTGGAACAGGGCATCTCCGGCCGCGAATTCACCTGCGCCGCCTACATGACCAAGGGAGTGGTCCATACCCTTCCCATCATCGAGATCATATCCGAGAACGAGTATTTCGATTACGACGCCAAATATAACGGCCACAGCCGTGAGGTCTGCCCCGCCGAAGCCTCCGAAGAAATAGTCCGCGAGGTACAGGACACTACCGCGCACATCTACTCCAGCCTCGGCTGCTCCGGTCTTGTCCGCATGGACTACATTATGGGTCCCGACGGGCTTTACTTCCTCGAGGTCAATACAATACCCGGTATGACCAGCGCTTCGCTCGTACCCAAGATGGTGCGTGCCGCGGGTATGGACATCACCGACTTTCTTACGGACATTATCGAGAACGGACAATAAGCCCGGCCATTGCTTCTCAAGGATTTCATCAGGGATGCCGTCAAGGCTCTGGAACCATTGTATCCGGAGCCGGAGGCAAGGAGCATCGTACTCTGGCTCTGCAATGAAAGGCTGGGGGTGAAGTCCTACACCCATATAACGGAACCGTCGTTCGAAGTCCCTTCCGGGGCCGTCGGCGGTCTTGACGCGGATATGGCCCGCCTGCAGGCAGGGGAACCGGTGCAGTATGTGCTGGGATTTGCCGAATTCCGCGGGCGCAGGTTCCGTGTGGACCGCCGGGTGCTGATTCCCCGTCCGGAAACCGAAATGCTGGTGGAAGAGGCCTCGTCCTTCCTTGGAAGCCTGACCGGTAAACCCCGCGTTCTCGATCTCTGCACGGGTTCCGGATGCATAGCCTGGTCGCTAGCGCTTGATTTCCCCGGAGCGGAGGTTTATGCCGCCGATATTTCGGAAGAAGCCCTGACGCTTGCGCGCGGGCAGTTCCCTGATGGTGCGGGTCATGTGAGTTTTTTCCATGCCGATGTACTCGAGGATGAGCTGCCCCTGCCCGAAGGGGGCCGCTTCGACCTGATAGTATCCAATCCTCCGTATATCACCGAGAGCGAGAAGGCCGCAATGCGGCCCAATGTGCTGGACTACGAACCCGGGCTTGCTCTGTTCGTTCCGGATGACGATCCCCTCGTTTTCTACCGTGCCATTGCCCGGCATGCCGGTAAGCTACTGTCTTCCGGAGCTTTGGGCATAGTCGAAATCAACGAGCAATTCGACCAAAAGACAATGGCAGTGTTCCAAAATGAACGTTTCCAAAAAGTGCAGCTCGTGCACGACTATGCGGGAAAACCGCGCTTCGTAAAGTTTTTTGCAAAGTAAACGTTTAAAAACGGGATTAAACGGATAAGAATAGCTCTCTTTGCAGAAAAAAGAGACTATGAAAACTTTCGTTTATTCCATGTTTGCGGTGGCTGTCGCGCTGCTTTCTTCCTGCAAGGAAGGCTCCGATACCCCTTCCAGTTCAAATAAATACGCACATCCCGAAAAGAGGGATCTGGCCGTGTTGCTGGCTTCGCTTCCAATGGGGGCGGAGCAGGTATGTGAGGTATACGACGCCGTCAGTGCATCCAGCTCGAACGGCTACGACGAGGAGTATATGATGAAGGACCTTCTCGGTAGCCCCGGTTCGGGAGTGGGCGACGGTCCTACGGCAAGGACCCGGGCGGCCTCGCGCTACGGCACCCCGCTCCGCGACCTTATCTCAGCCTGCCTGGCATCGAGGGGGCTTCCGTCCACTCGTTCAGGTGCCTCCGAGGTCGAAGCTTATCTCGATGGACTATCCCAGTCGGACCTCCAGATATACTGGCCTTATTCCGAAGACTGGGACGGTTCCAGCATGCCTGTCATAACTTTCGATCCCGGATACGGGGCCGAATCCAACTACGGATACGTCATATCGGGAGACGGCGATGGGTACAAGGTCGTAGACTCCCTCTACATCGACGAAAACGTCGCCAGGGAGCGCCCTGTATGGGTAATCAACAGTAACGATGACAGTTCCTTCCTTCCGCTGGAGTTATGTCTTCGTTCAGGAGGATTCGCACCGGCGACGCGCTCTTCCTCGGTGGAGGAAGGAGGCACCCTGTATATGAAAGACTTTGTAATGCACCGCAATTACGACACGTGGTTTGCCGGAGCGTCGGAATTCTATGTGCGCATGGGCACTGTAAACAACTTCCACGCACTCAGCGAATCCGAACTCAAGCAGTACAGGCCTGAGGTTACCGACTTCGTGGTGGTGGTCCGGCGTAAAATGCTGGGCAAGGTGGTCCCCTTCGACGCGGTGCTCGTTACAGGTTTTTCGGAGCAGTTGGATAAACTGCCCTTTATGATTACCGAAGATGACGGCGGTACCCAGACCAGCTGGAAGTGCTCCGCTGCGGTCAAAGTCAAGTCCAAGACCTATGGTTTCGATATCGACATCCCGTATCGTACAGGCGATGATATCGTCTGGAGAGGGCAGCTGGCGGCTTCGTGGTTCGCTTCCGACGCCGAGGTCCGCGGCAATTTCGGCGACGTCAGCATCACCTTTGCTTTGGAATAACGCTAGCACTATTGTAAATATGATAGCATTTTTCTATTTTTGCTGAAAATGCTGTCGAGTATGAAAAAAGCGAAAGAAAAAAGGGTTCAGGTAATGATAAGGATGAGCGATTCCCTCCGAGAGCGCCTCAAGATACAGGCGAAAGCGGAACATAAATCATTCAACGCCTACGTAGTGGGCATACTCGAGGAGGCTGTGGAGCCGGAATGGCCTCACGTTAACCTTGAGGATCTGCCCCCCGCCCCTTGGATTGATGAAATCAGGGCATTGCTTCCCAGTACTGAGGGAGCAGACGTTCCGGAAGATTTTGATTGGAAAGAAGCGAAAGCTGCATACTTGTACGAGAAATATTGTAAACATGAAGAAGAATCTTAACATATATTGTGACACGAATGTCCTTATCGATATTCTGAAGAACAACAGGAACAGTTCTGAAACAAGTTATGCATTGTTCCATTTGTGGTATTCGGAAGGTATTAAACCGTTTTTTTCAACACAATCGATAGTCGATGCGGTGTATATAATGTGCAATACGTATAAGACTCCTCTTGATATATTAAGGGAGACGATTTCCCTGATGATACCAAAGATCAGAATTGCCTCCATTACCAATTTGGATGTTCTGGAAGCCGTTAACAGTGAAATACCGGATTTCGAAGATGCGGTTCAGATTGCCTGTGCAAAAAGAAATGCCTGCGATGTAATTATATCTTCAGACAAAAAGTACAAAAAATACACAGGAATCCCTGTTTATACCCCTAGAGACTTTCTTTCCAGTATGACCGGGGCCAATTAGCCGGCGGAAACGGTCATTTCGCAGGCTTTGCAGTCGAAGCCGAGTGCAAGGCGGCGTCCATTGTTGATGAGGAAAAGAGGACCGGTGTCCGAAGCTCCCTGGTGAACCGGGCACAGACCGAGTTCATAGCGTATGCAGTATTTACTGCGCATGAGCGGATCCATCCCTGCCGCTTGCATCGCTATGGCGCTTTGATGCACTTTCTTTGCAGGGGCGGACTCTGCGTTTTCGTCCTGATATGAGGCTCCGCATGGCATACGGTCCAGGTCTTCGGCTACCAGCCGGCGCATGCTGTTGAGGGTTGCAGCGCCAAGCAGGGGAAGCGCCCCTCCCGGAGCGTCGGACACGACGGTCCCCACCCGGAAGGAATAATGGCCGCTGCGTTTGCCCAGCTGGGAGCGTATCATGTCTTCGGCGCGTTCCCTGTTTTCGGCCTTCTCGAGATCGGCCTTGAAGGGGCTCGTCAGTTCCCGACCGTCTTCGCTGCGGGCAATAAGGTCTATAGTCCATTTGCCGTGGACGCGCACGTTCAGTTCAACGTCCAGCTCCCTGCGGCAGGCGTTACGTTCGAGTTCTTTTTCAAAGGCGGTGTCGATATTGCGGTAAAGGACTGCCCCTTCCTTCAGTGATGGGACGTCTTTGCAGCGGATAACTGGACCGTCGCACAGATCACCACGGAAGCCGGTTATGCCGTCCTTCGCTACGAAGGCGAAGCCGTCGCCGTTGGCAAGCACGGTATCCTTGCGATTCAGCTTTAGGTGGACTTCCATCTGCCCGCGGCCGTTGCGCACCACCCTGGCTACGGTTCCGAGTTGTTCTCCCATTCCCTTGGGAGTATCCATGCATGCCCAGCTGCCGCGTTTGCCGTCCAGGAAGAGTTCGGTGTAACCACGGTTGAAGGTCTTTTCGGGTTTTGGCTCGAATCCTCCGGTGACCCTGCCGAAGGATGCCCTGCGATACAGGTCCGGATGGGCCGCTACCAGAGCGTCGAGTGCCGTTGAATACTGTCTTGTGACGTTGCGTACGTACGAGATGTTTTTGAGCCGGCCCTCTATCTTGAACGAGCAAATACCTGCCTCAGCGAGTTCCCTCAGCCTCCTGTGCAGGTCGTAATCCTTGAGGGACAGCAAAGCTTTGTTTCGTACCAGAACCTTTCCGCTGGCATCTACGAGGTCGTACAGCGACCGGCAGGCCTGTATGCACTCGCCGCGGTCGGCGCTGCGCCCGTCCAGCCATTCGCTCAGGCGGCATTCACCGCTGTAGCAGACGCAGAGGGCTCCATGTACGAAGAACTCCACCTCGCAGTTCACGGCGGCGCAGATCTCGCGGACTTTAGAAAGGGGGAGTTCGCGCTCCAGGACTATGCGTGTGCAGCCCAGGGCTTCGAATTCCCTGGCCCTCGCCACGTCCCGTATTGCGCACTGCGTTGATGCGTGAAGCGGTATCGTAATGTCGTCCCAGGAGCAGATGCGTGGGTCTCGTATGATGAAAGCGTCCGCTCCGGCCTCCTGCTCCGCAAGCATCTGGGCGTGGAGTTCGGGGAGTTCGTCATCGCGCAGGGTGGTATTCACCGTTACGAATACCTTAACCCCGAAGCGGTGGGCATATTCGCAGAGGCGGGCGACTTCTTCCACCGGATTGCCCGCGTCTTTCCTTGCGCCGAAGGCCGGGCCTGCGATATATACGGCATCGGCACCGCAGTCAACCGCTGCGATGCCGATGTCGGCATTACGTGCCGGAGACAGTAGCTCCAGGAATCGCATCCTACTTGAGGGCTGCGAGCTGTTTCTGGGCTTCTGCGCCGAACTTAGGATCGGTGGAGGCCTTCTGGTAGTACTCCTTGGCCTTCTCGGTATTCTTCTGCTGCTGGTAGATGACGGCCATCGTGTAAGCGATCTGACCGGCGTTTGCAGCGGTGGGAGCCATTTCGAGATACTTGCCGAAATAATTGAGGGCGTCGTTGTTCTTGCCCTGGATCTGGGAAGCCTGTCCGGCTATCTGATAGGCCTTTGCATTCTCGAGGCACTCGTTGGATGCGAGGGCGGCCTTAACGGCGTCGTCGTACTTCTTTGCCTTGAGTGCACCAGCGGCATCCTTGAGGTAGAGGTTGCTGAGCTGTTTGTTAGCGGCCTTTTCCTGTCCGAGTTCAACGGCCTTCTTGTAAGCTTCGACGGCTTCGTCCTTCTTTCCGGAAGAAGCGAGGGCGGCACCCATGCGGAGGGCGGCCATTCCGTTGCTTGCATCAACCGCGAGCACTTCGCCGTAAGCGGCGGCCGCGTCTGCGAAATTCTTGTCGTTGAAGAAAGAGTTGGCCTTCTGCATCAGTACCTGAGGGATGAGAGCTTCGGCATCGAAGGCGGTTGCCTCGTCACCGAACTGCTTTGCTACCTCGGCTGTCTTGCCAAGTTCGGCGACAGCGTCGTCGTACCTTGCTTCGTTAACCGCCTCCTTGGCTATCGAGAACTGTATCGAAGGGATATGAGTCTTGCAGTTTTCGGCTATGTCTTTGCCTTCTTCTCCAAGGGAGAGAGCCATTGCAAGGGCCTGGTTGAAATACTCCATAGCGCCTGCCTTGTCGCCGTTATTGAGGGCGATGGCGCCGTTGTTGTAGGTTTCCGTAGCCGTTGCGAGGTCCTGCGCATGAACCAGGTTTAAGGAAAGGACCATGGCTACGACGGAAAGGACTAACTTTTTCATATCAAATAATTTTTGTTTGGTTCGATACTTGTGTAAAAACTTACAAAAGTAGTAATTTTTTGTTGTAATTTTGCGGAAAGCGCTGATTTAACAATGTTAAAGCCGTTTCGGTACATAATCCTTGCCTTTTTTACCGCCTTTTGCGCGGGGCTTTCCGCCCAGGAACTGCCCACCTTTCAAAAGGCGGCCGGTATCCATACGGGCAAGTTTCCTAACGGCGTAAGTTACTATCTCGTACCCAACAGTTCTTCCAAAGGTTATGCCACCTTTGCCCTTGTTCAGAAAGGCGCTGGAAATCAGGATGTTGCGAGAGCGGAATTAAGCTCTCTTCCCCGCTTTGCCAAGATCCCTCCGTACCGTTTCGCATCCTCGAAGGGAGTGGGATACGGCCGCAGGGGATACGTTTCCTATACAGGAGGAGCTACCGTCTTCAACTTCGAGGATGTCCCCACTTTCGATACGGCCGCCCTGGACTCGACCATCATCATGGTTTTCGACCTGATAGATGCATGGAAGGGGGAGCAGGCCATCATAGTCTGCGGAGATATAGATCAGACCAGGATCAAGGACAGGCTGCAGCTACTTTCGCTAACCGTCCTTCCGCGCGGCAAAAGCGAGCCGGCACCTGAATATGTCTGGAACCCCTCTTCCAAACTCCGTCTTATCCGCAGCGACGTTCCGGCCGGCCGGACGGCTTCGATCACCGTCAAGTACTCTTCGCCTCGAACCAGCCGCAAATACATGCATACCCCCCAGCCGATAGTAAATCGTATGTACGCCGACGAGCTGGGGTATATCCTGCGGCGCCGTGCCGTACAGTCGTTCTATGAAGCCGGCATCCCGCTTGCGGACCTGCGCTATCGTTATGTGGACAGCGCTTCCACCGATGGCGACGAATCGTACTCGTTTACAATCTATGTCGATAAAGACGACCTTGAGGCGGCTACTACCATTTTTGCGTCGCTGCTCGCGGATCTCGACGTCAACGGAGCGTCTGGCGAGGAGTTCCAGGATGCCAAGGCTCGGGTCATATCCGATGCTGTCAAGGAAAGTTCCCGCCCTGTAAGCAACCGTACCTACGTGTCGACCTGCATCGGGGCATATCTCTTCGGTGCGGGAATGAGCTCCGCCGGGGAGGTGTCCGACTTCTTTACAGGACGCAAGATTACCGCAGAAAGGGATCTGGCGATGTTCAACCGCTTTGTGTCCGTCCTGCTCGATCCCGGGCGGAACCTAACCCTGAGGTACGCCCTTCCGGAGAGTTCAGCGCTGCCGGAAGGAATCAGCGGACGCTTCGTCTCAGCGTGGAAAGACGCATCCTCCGTCAAGGAATCGCAACGTTATCGCGGTCACCGCGGGGACACCCTCGGACTGCAGTACCTCGTAGGCCGGAAGGTCAAGATTAAGGG
>CAMHTE010000031.1 GCA_946187975.1 uncultured Bacteroidales bacterium
AGGTCCTTGTATTTCGCCAGCGAGGCGATGAAGATATTCCCCGGGGCGAAGGTCCGCGACATGCGCCTGTAGGTCTCCTGGAGGAAGGTTGGTTTACCCTGCCGTATCGAGTGGAACTGCTTGGGCCTGGCTTCGCTGCTGACAGGCCAGAAGCGTGAGCCTATGCCGCCGGCGAGGATGATGCAATATTTGTGGTCAATCATAAATTGGTATAAAAGCTTGTGGGTAGTATTGAATGTATGTGGTTTCGTCTTCCAAAATTACTGAAATAATATCAAAAAACACTTCGCAATCTTCCACATGTCTGCCCTCGGGCGACTTAAGGAATTTGCGGGCCGTGCTTATCAGGTGCCTGCGCTTGGCTGCGTCCACGTTGGCTTCCGGTTCCGCCGCCGCGGGCGCCCTCCGGGTCTTAACCTCCACGAAGTGCAGGCCTTCCCCGTCCAGGCTCACTATGTCAATCTCTCCGTGTCCTCCCCTCCAGTTGCGGGCAACTATCGTGTGCCCCAAACGCATCAGGTAAAGGCATGCCTCATCCTCTCCCTTCCGTCCTGTCCCCGCCTTTGAATTCATGGTTATTAAGTGTCAAATGTCACCACGGTCACACCGGTGCCTCCGTGGCGTATGTCTTCGTCGGCCACGCCGGAAACCCCCGGCACCGTCCGCAGGTATTTCTGTATTTCGTCGCGCAGCACTCCGGTTCCCTTGCCATGGATGATGCGCACGCTGCTTATGCCCAGCATCGAGGCGTCGTCTACGTAGTGCATAACGGCCTCCAGGGCCTCCTGGAGCCTGGCTCCGCGCAGGTCTATCTCGGGTTTAAAGCGTAGTTTACGCTCGGTGATCGAGCTGTCGTAGTGCATCCGGGGCCTCTCGAAGGTACGCCTCGCCACCTCGTTGTATTCGTTGGACGATATGCGCTGGACGGCGTCCGGAGCCATGGTGCTGCTGATGCTGCCGATAATCACGGTAACCGATCTGCTTGAGATGCGGGACACTTCACCGACCATTCCACTGGCAGTAACCTTCACCTTCTCACCGACCTTCAGCGGCTCCTGCTTAACGGGGGCCTGCGCCTTGGAACCGCTGCGCTGCCGCTTCTGTATCTTCTCGAGTTTCCTGTCGATATACTCGTCCTTAGTCTTCTTCTGCGCCAGGGCACCCAGGAAGCCCTGAAGCTGCTCGCGCGCCTCCTTCGTTCGGCCCTTATCTGCCTGGCTCTCCTTAATTTCGCGTATGGTCCGCTCCACCCTCGCACCGGCTCCCTTCACTATGTCTTCCGCCTCCTTACGGGCGTTCTCGAGTATCTCTTTCCGGCGGGACTGGATCTCTTCCAGCTCCTGCTGGTACCGTGCGGTAAGCCCTTCCAGTTCCTTGTCGGCCCGGCCGACTTTCTGGAGCTTCTCGTCCAGGGCCTTGCGACGGCGCACTATCCTGCGCAGGTTGCGCTCTATGCCCACATATTCGTCGCCGGCACGGCTTTCTGCATCCTTAACTATGCTTTCCGGCAGGCCCATCTTTCGGGCGAGTTCGAATGCGAAGGAATTGCCGGGGAGGCCGGTTTCCAGCTGGAAGAGAGGCTCTATCCGGGCGGCGTCGAAAAGCATTGCGCCGTTGATAACCCCGGTCGCGGGGCCGGAAGCATAAAGCTTGAGGTTAGTGTAATGGGTGGTAATGACTCCGTACGACGCGCGTTTGTCGAGTTCCGCCAAAATTGCCTCGGCGATGGCTCCGCCTGCTGCGGGTTCCGTTCCCGAGCCGAACTCGTCGATCAGCACCAGTGTTTGTTTGCCGGCGGAGCGCAGCATGTCGCGCATGTCGGCGAGGAAGGAAGAGTAGGTGCTGAGGTCGTTTTCTATGTTCTGGTCGTCGCCTATGCTGAGGGCAATATCCTCAAAGACAGGTAGTTCCGAACTTTCGGAGGTAGGAATGAGCATACCCCACTGAAACATCGTCTGGAGCAGCCCTACGGTCTTGAGGCAAACAGACTTGCCACCGGCGTTTGGTCCGGAAATGAGCAGTATCCGCTTTTCCGGGGTAAGGGTCACGCTCAGAGGAACAATCTGCCTGCCCTCCTTGGCAAGGGCTTTTTCCAGAAGCGGATGCCTGGCCTTGCGCAGGCGCAGCGAGCCGTCTTCCGAAATAATTGGCATTCCGGCTCTGAGGTCGAGGGCGGTGCGGGCCTTAGCCATAAGGAAGTCGGTTTCGCCCACGAAGACGGCAGCTTCCATTATTTCGGGCACATAGGGGCGCAGGAAGTCGCTGAATTCCGCCAGTATGCGTTCTATCTCACGGGTCTCCGCAAAATGCAGGGCGGCAATCTCGTTTTCGAGCTCCACCACTTCGGCCGGCTCCACGAAGGTGGTCTTGCCAGTGGCGGATTCGCCGTAGACATAGCCCGAGATTTTGCGCTTGTGTGCCGTTGCTACGGGGATGAGATATTTGCCCTCACGCACGGTCACTGCAGCGTCGGAGTCTATCAGGCCATCCGACTGGGCCTTTGCAAGTATGGCGTTGGCGCGTTTGGACAGGGTCCCCTCCTTGCTCCTGAGTTCCCTCCTGATATCGGAGAGTTCGTCGGATGCGGAGTCCTTGATGTCGCCGTATTTGTCCAGGATCTGTTCTATCCTCCGCAGAACCTCGGGGAAGTAAGGCACTCCGCGGGCCATTTCCTTCAGGTTGGGGTAGATACCCTCCTTGACTCCCGCGTAGAAAGCCGCCAGCCGGCGGGTGGTGTCCATCAGGGTTTTGAGCTTTCCGAGGCTGAGCACGTCGATGTGCGTGCCTTCTTTCTGCAGGGGTTCAAGGAAGCCCAGAGCGTCGATGTAGCCGGAGCCGGGGAACGACTCCTCGAACATCATCACCAGCCGCATTTCATCGGTCAGCTGGAGGCGCCGGCGGATAACGGAAGGGTCGGTGCTGATCTGTTCGTCACGCACCCTCCCGGCGGCGTAGTCGGTACTGCACCTGTCCGATATCGCGCTGCGGATTTTGTCGAATCCCAGCTTGCTCTCCAACCTGGATCCGTCCACGGCTACTGCTTGTCTGGTTTGGGTTCGAGCTTGAGTTTGAGCGCGTTGATGTTGCTCACCTGCTCTATCTGGCCCTCGTGTACGAACGAAATCGTACCCCTCTGTTCGCTCACCACTATGACGTCGGCGTCAGTGCGTTCGGAGATGCCCACGGCGGACTTGTGCCTCATTCCGTATTTGGCCGGAAGGTCGGTGCGCTCCGTCACGGGAAGCGTGCAGCGGGCCGCAATGATGCGCCCTCCGCCTATCACCATGGCACCGTCGTGAAGGGGAGAATTCTTGAAGAAAACGTTCTCGATGAGCCTGCTCTGGATGTCGGCGTCAAGCCTGTCGCCGGAATCCACGATATCCTGGAGGGTGTTCTTGTGCAGAAGCACGATCAGAGCCCCCGTCTTCTGCTCCGCCATATCCGCGCAGGCCTCGGTTATTTCCTTGATTGCAGCGTCCGAAAGGGCACCCGGGTCACGTCCCAGCAGGCGGGAGAAAAGGTCGTTGCGTGAGCTGAGGAAGCCGGCGGAACGCCCCACCCTGCCGAGGAACTGGCGTATCTCCGGCTGGAAGATGACTATCAGGGCCACCGCACCCACGTTTATGACCGTATCCATGATGGCCGCGAGCAGCTTCATGTTGAGGGCCACGGCGACGATACGCACTACAAAGAGCAGTACGATAGCGATGAAAATGTTTATTGCGGAGGAGCCCCTCAGCCAGCGGAACACCGCGTAAAGCAGCAGGGCTACCACGAAGATGTCCACGATGTCCACGAAGGACAGGCGCAGGAAACCCAGGATGTCCAGTGTCATAGCAAATACAAAGATAGGAGAATTTATTGTAAATCAATCCATTGTATTTCCAAAAAATAGTCGTATATTTGCACCCCCTTAAAAAGGGATTACTTTTTAAAGTACTTATTAACAATTAATTAACAAACCAATGCCTGGATTAATTGGAAAGAAAATCGGAATGACTTCCGTTTTCGGTGCTGATGGAAAGAACCTTCCATGCACCGTTATCGAGGCTGGTCCGTGCGTTGTCACGCAACTGCGTACAGTTGAAAAGGATGGTTATGCCGCTGTACAGCTTGCCTATGACGAAACTACCGAAAAGCACACCAGCAAGCCTCTCATGGGGCACTTCTCTAAGGCAGGTACCACCCCCCGGCGCAAGCTCGTCGAATTCGAGGCGAACTTCGAAGGGGAACTCAAGCTCGGCGACACCCTCACCGTAGCCGACGTCATTAAAGAAGGCGTCGATTTCGTTGATGTCGTCGGAACTTCCAAAGGTAAGGGTTTCCAGGGCGTTGTGCACCGCCACGGCTTTGCCGGTGTAGGCGGTAAGACCCACGGTCAGCACAACCGTCTGCGTCACCCCGGTTCCATGGGTGCTTCGTCATGGCCTTCCCGCGTATTCCCCGGAATGCGTATGGCAGGACGCATGGGCAACGACAGGGTCAAGGTGTTCAACCTTCAGGTCCTCAAAGTCGATGCCGAGCACAATCTCTTAGTTGTAAAGGGTTCCGTTCCCGGAGCCAAAGGTTCTTATTTAATCGTGGAGGCGTAGTTATGAATCTTCCTGTTTACAAAATCGACGGAACGCAGTCCGGCAAGAACGCCGTACTCGCCGATGACATCTTCGCCATCGAACCCAACGACCACGCCATCTACCTCGACGTAGTACAGTATCTCGCCAACCAGCGTCACGGCAATGCCAAGACCAAGGATCGCAGCGAGATAGCCCACAGCACCAAGAAGCTCGGCCGTCAGAAAGGCGGCGGCGGTGCCCGTCACGGCAGCCTCAAGGCCAACATCTTCGTTGGCGGTGGACGCGTATTCGGCCCCGTGCCCCGCTTCTATCACAACAAGCTCAACAAGAAGCTCAAGAGCCTCGCCCGTTGCTCCGCCCTTTCTTACAAGGCAAAGGAGAACGCCATCACCATGGTGGAACCCTTCGCAATGGACGCTCCCAAGACCAAGGAATTCGCACGCATCCTCGCCAACCTCAAGGCCGACGGCCGCAAGGTTCTCGTGGTGCTTCCGCAGAACTCCGACAATATCTATCTTTCATCCCGCAACCTCCCCGAAGTGAATGTCATCACCGTGGACGAAATCAACACCTACGCCATCATGAACTCCAACGCGATGGTAATGGTCGACGGCGTCCAGGACATCCTCGCCGAAAGGAAAAAATAATCTGAGCGATGGGAATTTTAATTAAGCCTATAGTAACAGAGAAGCTGACCGCCCAGGGCGAAAAGTTGGGAAGGTACGGTTTTGTGGTAGACCGCAAAGCCAACAAGCTTCAGATCAAGGAAGCGGTGGAAAAGGCCTATGGCGTTTCCGTCGCCGATGTCAATACCGTCAACTATCACGGCAAGAGTAAGAGCCGCTACACCAAGGCCGGCATCCTTCGCGGTCGCATGAATCACTTCAAGAAGGCCTACGTGACCCTCGCAGGTGAAGACAAGATTGACTTCTACGCAAACATCTAACAGGAGGGACAGAATATGGCAGTAAAGAAATTCAAACCGGTAACTCCCGGTCAGAGGAACAAGGTCATCAGCGCATTCGCTGAGATCACTACCAAAAAGCCCCACAAGGCTCTTCTGGAACCCCTCAAAAGCTCAGGCGGCCGCAATAACACCGGCCAGATGACCGTCCGCTACATCGGCGGAGGCCACAAGCGCATGTACCGCATCATCGACTTCCACCGTCTCAAGGACGAGTGCACGGCCACGGTGCGTACCATTGAATACGACCCCAACCGCAGCGCACGCATCGCGCTCGTCGAATATCAGGACGGCGAGAAGCGTTACATCATCGCTCCGGATGGTATCAAGGTTGGTCAGGTTATCGCCTCCGGTAGCGGTGTCGCTCCCGAGGTCGGCAACTGCCTTCCTCTCTCAGAGATTCCTGTAGGAACGCTCGTCCACAACATCGAGCTCCGTCCCGGCCAGGGTGCCGCCATGGCACGTTCCGCCGGTACTTCGGCACAGCTCGCCGCCCGCGAAGGCAACCACGCCATCCTCCGTCTCCCTTCGGGTGAGACCCGTATGGTTCTCGTGAGCTGCCGCGCTACCGTCGGTACCGTTTCGAACGCCGATCACAACCTCGAGTCGTTCGGAAAGGCCGGCCGCAGCCGCTGGCTCGGACGCCGTCCCCACAACCGCGGTGTCGTCATGAACCCGCACGACCACCCGATGGGCGGCGGTGAAGGACGCGCATCCGGCGGACATCCTCGTTCCCGTAAGGGCTTGCCGGCAAAGGGCTACAAGACACGCAATCCTAAGGCCGTTTCCAACAAGTTCATCATCGAAAGAAGAAAGAAATAAAACAGGTAACACTTTGAGAATATGAGTCGTTCATTAAAGAAAGGTCCGTACATCCAGGAAGCGCTCGAAAAGAGGGTGCTCGCCATGAATGACGGCAGCAAAAAGAAAGAGGTGGTCAAGACCTGGTCCCGTGCCAGCATGATTTCCCCTGACTTCATCGGCCATACTATCGCCGTTCACAACGGGAACAAGTTCATTCCTGTTTATGTAACCGAGCAGATGGTGGGTCACAAACTCGGCGAATTTGCGCCTACAAGAACATTCAGAGGCCACTCTGGTAACAATAAGTAATTATGGGAGCACGTAAGAGACTTATGGCTGAAAAGCTCAAGGAAGCTAAGAAAGCCACTTCGGTAGCCAAACTGAATGATGTTCCTACTTCCCCCCGTAAGATGCGTCTTGTCGCGGACACCGTAAGGGGTGTCGAGGTCAATCGCGCACTGGATCTGCTGCACTTCTCCAAGAGGGAGCCCAGCATCCGTCTCGAGAAGCTTCTGCGCAGCGCCATCACCAACTGGGAAGCCAAGAACCCGGATCAGGCCAAGGAGCTTGACAACGGTAATGTTTATGTAAAGACCATCATGGTTGGCGAGGGTCGCACGCTCAAGCGCATCCGTCCTTGTCCTCAGGGCAGGGCCGGCCGCATCCGCAAGCGTTCCAATCACGTTACCGTGGTTCTTGATGTTAAAAAACCGGTAGAGGAGAAATAATATGGGACAGAAAACCAATCCTATCAGCAACAGAATCGGCATCACCCGCGGTTGGGAATCCAACTGGTGTGGTGGCAACTACGCGGAAAAGATCGCGGAAGACTACGAGATCCGCAAGTATCTCGGCAACCGTCTTGCCAAGGCCGGACTCAGCAGGATCGTCATCGAGCGTACCCTTAAGCTCATCACCGTCACCATCTATGCCGCACGTCCCGGCTTTATAATCGGCAAGGGCGGCACCGAGGTCGACAAACTTAAGGAAGAGCTCAAGAAGGTCACCAGCAAGGAAGTGCAGATCAACATCTACGAGGTCAAGCGCCCCGAGGTTGATGCACACTTCGTGTCCGACAGCATTGCCCGCCAGATCGAGGGCCGCGTGTCCTACAGGCGCGCCATCAAGATGGCCATCGCAAACGCAATGCGCGTAGGCGCCGAGGGTATCAAGGTGCAGGTCAGCGGCCGTATCGGCGGAGCCGAAATCGCCCGCAGCGAGATGTTCAAGGAAGGACGTACGCCCCTGCATACTTTCCGTGCCGACATCGACTACGCACTCGCAGTAGCAAACACCAAGGTCGGATGCCTCGGCATCAAGGTCTGGATCTGCAACGGCGAGAAGTACGGCAAGCAGGATCTTACTCCTGCAGCTCTCGCAGCCGCTAACGCACAGGCCGCAGGCCAGCGCAGCGGTGGTCGCGGAGAGCGCCGCGGTGGCGGACGCCGTGACGGAGACCGTCGCGGAGGACGCCGCGAGAGGTAGTCGTCTACCCTTTACGGTTTTTACTATCGGGGCTGGTTGGTCAAACAACCAGCCCTTTTTTCTATCTTTGTACGTACATGGACATTCGCGAGAAGATATCCCTCCTGCCCCATTCCCCCGGAGTTTACCGTTATTACAATTCCGAGGGGACGGTCATTTACGTGGGCAAGGCGAAGGACCTTCGCAAGCGTGTGTCGCAGTACTTCGCCGCTCCGGAACGGCTCGACACCAAGACGCGCCTGCTGGTAAGCAGGATAGCGGACCTGCAGTACAGCGTGGTGGATACCGAGGCCGACGCCCTGCTTCTCGAGAACAATCTCATCAAAGAGTATAAGCCAAAGTACAACATCCTGCTCAAGGACTCCAAGACCTATCCCTGGATATGCGTCACACAGGAGCCGTACCCGAGGGTCTTCCTTACCAGGCGTCCCGAGAAGAACGGTTCCCGCTACTTCGGCCCTTACAGCACTGTGCTCCATGCCAGGTATCTCCTGGAATTCTTCGAGAAGAACTATCCTCTCCGCAGCTGTCGCCACCGTATCGACGCGGATACCATACTCCGAGGAAAGATACGTCCTTGCCTCGATTTCCAGATTGGCAAATGCCGAGGCTGCTGCATAGGTGCGGTCTCCACGGAGGAATACGGCGGATGGATAGAGGAGATTGTGACCTTCCTGCAGGGAGGGGTCGGCGCCATCACCAAGGACTATGAATCGAGGATGCACGCTGCGGCGGAGGCTCTCGACTTCGAGCAGGCACAGGTCTGGAAAGACCGCATCGACGCCCTGCAGAAGCATTACGCGCGCAGCATAGTATCTTCCGTCCGCGACCTCAGCGCAGATGTGTTCGCACTCGAATTCGACGGTCCTGAGGCTTTCGGGGCATTCCTGAGGCTTCGCGGAGGAGCGATAGTGCAGAGTCTTAACCTGGGCTTCCGCATGAATATAGAGGAGGAGCAGCCGGCGGTTCTGAGCACCTTCCTTGCCGAGATCTCCGCTAGACTCGGGACCCTCTCGGGAGAGGTGATAGTGCCGTTCTCGCCCGACGTGCAGCTCCCGGGAGTAAAATTCACGGTCCCCGTCAAGGGCGACAAGCTCACCCTTCTGGAACTGGCAGCCAAGAATGCAAGGGAGTACCATTTCAATACCCTCCGCCAGCGCGAGCACACCGATCCCGACGAATTCCGCCGCAGCGTGCTGGAAGAACTTCGCAAGGCACTCGGAATGACCGAACTTCCGGTGCACATGGAGTGTTTCGATAACTCCAACATCCAGGGAACGAACCCCGTGGCGAGTTGTGTGGTGTTCCGTAACGGGGCGCCGTCCCGCAAGGACTATCGCAAGTTCAAGATAAAGACCGTGATAGGGGCCAACGACTATGCTTCCATGAAGGAGGTGGTAAACCGCCGTTATTCGCGTATGCTGGCCGAGGAGCCCGACGACCTGCCGCAGCTGGTGGTGATCGACGGAGGCAAGGGTCAGCTGGAATTCGCGTGGCAGGCCCTGGCCGAACTGGGACTTACCGACAAGCTTATGGTGGTTGGCCTGGCCAAGCGGTTGGAGGAGGTGATCCGCGTAGGGGATCCGTACCCTCTGTTCCTGGACCGCAATTCCCAGGCGCTCAAGCTGCTGCAGCAGATACGCGACGAGGCGCACCGCTTTGGAATAACCTTCCACCGTAGCCTTAGAAGCAAGGGGGCGCTGAAGTCCGCGCTCAGCGGCATAAAGGGCGTCGGGGCCCGTACCGAACAGCGCCTGCTGATGCATTACGGCTCGGTTGCGCGTATAGCCGCTGCGGATCCCGAAGATTTGGCTAACTTTGTGGGCCCGGTACTGGCCGCACGCATACGCGAGGCCTTGTCCGCGGGAGAGGACAACAATGAATGATTATGGACGAGAAACGATTCGATAAATTTTTCAATGCCTTCATCCTCATCGGGATGACCGTGTGCGTCATCCTGTCCTGTATATTCAAGATGCAGGAGGAGGGCGCGCGCACGACCCTTCTGCTGGTATCCGCCTTCGGAGCCCTCATGGGGGTCGTAAGCGTGGTGCTGAGCGCGAACGGCAGCATCTGGACCTTCGTGTTCGGGCTGGTGGACGTGCTTATATATTCCTATATATTATATGACAGCAAAATGCCGTCGCAGCTGCTGCTCTACGTAGGGTACTTCATCCCCATGGAATTCATAGGATTCTGGCAGTGGCGCAAGCGCGGTGCCGGGGCAAGGAAAAAGGTGCATGCCCGTCGCATGGACGGCGGCAAGTGGCTGATGTTCGCAGGGATATTCGCCGCAGTGTTCTCTGCCGCGCTCTGTATCTCGTGGTTTGCAACGGTAAAGATCGATGCGGGGGAGATACTCTGGCGCAAGACCATCCTGGACGCCCTCATCACGACGGCCAATATAACCGCCCTCATCATGATGGCCATGGCATATACGGAGCAGTGGTACATCTGGACCCTGGTCAATTTCACCGCCATCATCCAGTGGGCCGTCACTCTCGCAACCGTCCCCGACGCCGGCTACGCGATAGTTCCGCTCGTAAAATACTCCTTCTACCTGCTCAACGGCCTCAACGCCATACGCATTTGGATGCGCCTGTCGGCCTCAGGGCCTGATTTGGAGAAATAAAAATATTTAGTAACTTTGCAACTACCTTTAGATGATAGTACTAAAATATTAACTAAATACATTCATTATGGACTACGAAGAGATCGTAAAGAAAGTAAAAGCCATCATCGTCGACAAGCTCGGCGTTGAGCCTTCCGAAGTCACTGAGACAGCCAACTTCACCAACGACCTTGGTGCCGACTCCCTCGATACCGTCGAGCTCCTTATGGAATTCGAAAAGGTTTTCGGAGTTAAGATTCCCGATGAGGAAACCAGCGCTATCGCGACTGTCCAGGACGCTATCGACAAGGTTGCCGAAAAGCTTGGCGTTGCCAAATAATTTTACGCTTCGCGCAAAATGAAAGGGACCGGTTTATTCCGGTCCCTTTTTGTTGTTGCGGGCTGGGATTCCGCTCAGCCTCCTGAAAAAAGTCGGCTTTCGTCGGACCCTGCCGGCGGTATTCCGTTCACAAAACAGGGCCTTTTTGTTAACAAACCTTCGAAAAACAGCAATCCGTTCACAAAACACCCCCTTTTTGTGAACGGAATTGCGGTTGGGCCGCTACCGACTTTGCCGCCACCAGCCCCGGGAATGCCTATTCCGCCAGGAGAGCTGACAGGGTTTCCTCCAGCCCCTCACCGCGAAGCCCCTCTCCACGCTTGACGATGGTGCCGTCGGGGGCGAAGAGGATGAGATGAGGAATACCCTCGATGCCGTAGATGTCGGTGGGGATGCGCTGGGCGTTCACGATCTGGTTCCATACGACCCCGTGTTCGGCAGCGGCCTTGGCGGTATCTTCCGGCTTGTCCCAGACAGCCACGCTTAGTACGTCGAACTTGTCGCCGTGGTACTTGTCGTAAGCTGCCTTAATGTTGGGAATCTCGCGCTTGCAGGGACCGCACCAGCTGGCCCAGAAGTCTACGAGGATATATTTACCCTTGCCAACGAAATCGGAGAGTTTCAGGACGCTACCGTCCGGCTGCTGGATCTCGAAGTCGGTGAACATCTGCCCGGGCTGGGTGCCCTTGCGCTGCTCCAGGGCTGCCTTGAGGGCCTGCACGGTCCCATCCTCGTCAAATACGGGGGAGAGCTTTTCCAGGAGACCGGAAAGCACGTCGTCGTCCACCTGGCCTACAAGGCCCGAAAGGGCGTAGATGCCGAGCACATTGTCCGCATTGTTCTCGACGGTGGAGCTCATATTGTCTATATACTCCTTGGTGTGTTGGTCGTCGAGCTCAGGGGTGAGCTTGCCGCTGCGGCTGGCTTCCATATACTTGGTCATGAATTCTTCGGACCATTTATTGAAAGCGTTCAGGCGCTCCTGTATGGACTTCCCGGGTTTGGCGGAAACGAACTTCGCCTCCGGCTGGGTGAAATCGACCGAGAGTTTGGTGCCGTCGGCAACGAACCAGAACTTGTCGCCGTCCTCGCTCAGGCTTACCGCAGTAAAGGCCGTGATGTCCGTGGGGACGTCGAATTCGAAGGAATGACCTTCCGCATCCGCGTGAACGCTGAAGGTGCTGTCCTTAACCGATACGAAGATATCCTCCACATCTTCCGGGAGGGTGCCGCTCACTCTGGTAACAGAGGGTACATTGCAGCAGGCCGCAATCATCAGCAGTGCTGCGGCGGTGTAAAGTATTCTTTTCATAAAAATGGATTATTCGTTTGGTACGGAGTAGGTAAAGCTCAGTGTCGGCCTCCTTCCTGCTTCCGAAGCGGCAGGGCCGGCGAGCATTGCCTTGTAGTAGCGGTCGCGGTCGAGGTTCGCCGAAGTCGAAGTTGAAGTGGACGAACTGCCGTAGTACTGCGCCATGAGCGCGTAGTTGTAGTAATTGGAATACGAATCGTATCCGTAGCCGTATCCGCCGTATCCATAACCACCGTATCCGCCGTACATGTTGTTGTAGTAACTCTGGTACGCCAGATAATTGTAATAGTCGCTTATCTCGGAGTTGCCGCTCGTGGTGGTCGTGGTCTGGTCGTAGTGCATGGGCAGGAGCCAGATGTCGTAGTTGCCCGCCAGCAGGTCGGCGTTATCGTCTTCGAGACGTATCAGTTGCTGGACGTGATAGGTTATGTTGGGAGAATAACTCTCACGGGGATAGTAGTGTACGTCGCCCTGGTCCTCGCTGCTGTCGCTCGCATCGGTGAGTCCCATGAAACGCACGGTATCGTTCTGGCTGATACGGCAGGTGGGGCTCAGGATCTGAGGGAGCCAGTCAAGATTTTCGTAGTTGGCGTCGGGCGCGTCATAACGGAAGGTCAGGGTGGCCTTGTTGATAACGGCCTTGTCGGGGTTATCGCCGGCGGCCGCTATGGCACCTCGCACCTGGTTGCGGAGCATGACGGCGGAAATGAGGGGCTTCAGTCCGCTTCCTCCCTCAACCTTTATGGTAGCGGCCGCAGGTCCCTGCTGGGCGGAAGTCCCATGCCCAGTAAGGTTGGCGCACTTCTGAGGGAAACTGCCGGTCCCGGCATTGCTGAAAAGGGAGTCGGCGTCCGCGAATTTGGTGGCGGAGAAATAGAAGAAGAAGGAGGTGTCCCTGGGTTCGGTGTCACCCTCCCACTTGGACCGGAACTTGAGCTCGGCGTAGCTTCCGGTCAGGTATCCGTAATTGGTGTCGTATCCCAGCTGGAGCTGGAAGATATTGATTCGTCCGCCGTTTCCGGCAGGTTCGTCGGTGGTAATGTAAATGCCGGGGAACCTGGCCAGGTAGGCGTCCATGTTCTTGACGTCGTCGGCGGTGATGGTCAGGTACTTCTCTCCGTAAGCCTTCGAGAAATTAAAGGAGAGGGAGTCCGTCCCGTTGAGTATCGGGGTGCTTGCGGCGATGGAAGCGGTTCCGTGAGGCACCGCGCTGTTGCAGAAAGTGAGCTGGTCGAGCTTCTGGTCGAGTTCGTAAACCCGTACGTTCTGCAGTATGGAAGCCTGGTTCTTGTCCGCCACCGACAGGGTGTCGCGAATGGCGGAGAAGTGGAATTGGCGGAATTCCGGGGCGGTGCCGAAATCGAGCCCTTCCTCACCGAATATAGGCACCAGCGTAAGGCAGCATGCCCTGGTGGTCAGGCCGAAGTCGGCGTCGCGTATTGCGCCGATGGTTATGCGGGTGGAGGAGTATGCCGACAGGCTGTCGGGCATCTTCATATCCACAGGGATTCCAATAGGATCGGGCGAAGCTACCTTGTAAGTGTGGTCTATGGGAATCATGCTGCCGCCGAGACCGTTGTCGATGCCGACGCAACCGGCGAATGCCAGCCCCGCCACGGCGCAAAGCAATGTAGATTTAATTCTAGAGTTTGTCATAGAAGGCATTGTACCCGTCGATATAGCTTCCGTCCTTCATGCTCTCTGCGTCGTAGCCAAGCAGGGGTAGTCCGAGCCCCTTGCAGTAGGCAGCGACCTCGGGATCGATATTGTCGGAACCGAAGATGATGCCGTCGGAATACTTGGCAGCCGTTTCAGCAAGTTTTATGCCAGTGGGGGCCTCCGACAGGGGGATGTCCTCCTCCCCAATGCTGCCGAACAAGGCCGTCTTTGCGAATTTGTCGGAGAACGGTGCGGCGGGGGTGTCGTCGTAGAGGGAGAGCACCACCTTGCTGCCCGCGAAAATAGGATCGTCCTTATATGCCTTTTTGAGGTAGATGGGAACAAGATGCGAAATCCAGCCGTGGCAATGGATTACATCCGGAGCCCAGCGCAGCTTCTTGACCGTTTCCAGCACGCCGCGGGCGAAGAAAATGGCGCGTTCGTGGTTGTCGGCGTAGAACTTGCCGTCAGCCTCGGAGTACTGCCCCTTGCGCTTGAAATAGTCCTCGTTGTCTATGAAATAGACCTGGATGCGTGCGGGAGTGATGGACGCCACCTTGATTATGAGCGGACGGTCCACGTCGCCGATGATGATATTCATGCCGGAAAGGCGTATCACCTCGTGCAGCTGGTTCTTGCGCTCGTTGATGCAACCGAAGCGCGGCATGAAGGACCGGATCTCCTTTTTGCGCTCCTGAATGCCCTGGGGGAGGTACCTTCCAATATTGGAGATACCGCTCTCGGGAAGATACGGGAATATCTCCGAGCATACGAACAGAACTTTCTGGGCGCTTTCTGCCATATTAACAAAAGAAACGATTTTAACAAAGGTACGAAAATTTTTTCAAATATTGATAATTCACTATCTTTGAGGCTGATTCTATGGCGAAAGGTATTACCAAAATGATCAAGAGGCGTCTGGCTGGGGCGTATGTGAGTTCCCTGGTCAGTATCAGCCTGGTTCTTTTGCTGGTGGGCGTGGCGGCACTTCTTATCGTAAACGCCCGCAGCGCATCCGATTACTTCAAGGAACGCATGCAGGTTTCGGTCATCCTGGCCCCCGGAGTGGACGACGCTTCGGTGCAGGCCTGCCGCAACGTCATCGATTCGCTGCCTTTCGTAAAAGCCACTTCCGTCATTTCCCGCGAGCAGGGTACGAAGGAGCTGGAAGAGCTTCTTGGAGAGGATTTCCTTTCTGTCTTTGCGGAAACCCCCGTTCCCGTATCGATCGATATCAACCTTCTTGCGGCGTATGTTTCCGCCGATAGTCTCGCGGTGGTAAAAGCTGCGCTGGAAGCGGTCCCGCAGGTGGAGGAGGTCGAAAGCCGTCAGTCTCTGGTTGAGGCGCTCACGGCTAACCTGTCGCGCATCTCGCTCGTGTTGGGAGTGTTCATCGTGCTGATGCTCTTCCTGTCGGTGGTGCTGATTGGCAACACGGTCAGGCTCAGCCTTTTCGCCCGCCGCTTCACCATTCATACCATGCGACTGGTCGGTGCCACGCGCGCTTTCATACGCAGGCCCTTCATCCGCCGTTCCGTAGTGCAGGGGCTGCTGGCCTCGGTGCTGGCGTGCTCGGTGCTGGGCTGCGCGCTGTACTTCGCCGGCAGGGGATTCCCCCAGCTCTTTGCTATAGTGCGGCCATGGATGCTCGCCGCAGTCGGTGGCATAGTTGCGGCCAGCGGCATACTCATCTGCATGGTGAGCACTTATTTCGTTGTAAACAGGCTCGTTTCGGCGGGCAACGATTCGCTCTATTATTGATATGAACAAGATGGCAATCACCCGCAAGGGACTCAAGCTCCTCCTGGCCGGACTCCTGGTCATGGTGGCGGGATATATCCTCATGATGGGAGGCGGAGTCAAGGATCCGCAGACCTTCAATTATTCCATGTTCGATTTCCGCAGGCTGGTAGCGGCTCCGCTGGTGATCCTGTGCGGTGTAGCGCTCGAGGTTGTGGCCATCATGGGATGGGGTATAGGCGGTAAAACCGGTGAAGGGGAGGACGAGCAGTAATGGAGTGGTTCGAAGCCATCATTCTCGGCCTGGTCCAGGGCCTTACCGAGTTTCTTCCGGTCAGCAGCAGCGGACATCTCGCCATAGGGCGTGAACTCCTTGGTGTCGAGGCTTCCGGCGACCTTGCATTCGAGGTGGCCGTGCATGCCGCCACGGTCCTGGCCACGATAGTGGTTTTCTGGAAAGAGATTGTGCGTCTGCTCCGCGGACTCTTCCGCTTCAGCCTCAATGACGAGACTGACTACATCCTCAAGATCTGCCTTTCGATGGTGCCCGTCTTCATAGTCGGCGTATTCTTCAAGGACAGCGTGGAGGCCCTCTTCGAGTCCATGACGGTGGTCGGGTTGGCGCTGATAGTTACGTCCCTGCTTCTCTTCTTTTCCGACCTCGCTTCGGGCAGAAAAGCTCCCGCGCAGGAAAAGACTCCCGCCCGCAATGGAATAAGCTGGCTTCAGGCACTGATAGTGGGAGTCGGGCAGGCCTTCGCGGTTATCCCGGGCCTCTCGCGCAGCGGCACCACCATATCCACCGGTCTTATCTGCGGCGTGAAAAGGGAAGCCATGGCCCAGTTCTCTTTCCTGATGGTTCTTGTGCCCATACTGGGAGAGGCTTTTCTGGATGTGGTCGGAGGCGATATGGCCGCCTCTTCGATAGGTGTCCTTCCGCTCCTGCTCGGATTCATATCCGCCTTCGCTTCGGGTCTGCTGGCCTGCAAGGCGATGATAACCCTGGTGCGCAGGGCCAAACTTAAATGGTTTGCGCTGTATTGCGCCCTGATGGGACTGTTCGTACTATTCTTTCTTGCAAAATGACGGAACGTAATCTGACATACTTCGTGGCTGACGTCCACCTCGGACTGGATGTTTATGATCCCGCCGCCCGCGAGGCCCGCTTCGTGAAGTGGCTGAAGGATATCCCGGCAGACAGGACGAAGGCCCTGTACCTGCTGGGCGATATCTGGGACTTCTGGTACGAGTACCGCGACGTCATCCCTTCGGAAGGTGTCCGTGTGGTGGCCGAGCTCATACGCCTGATGGACGCCGGGGTCAAGGTTTCGTTCTTCCCGGGCAATCACGATATCTGGAGCTATAACTTCTTCGAGAGCATAGGTATGATCAAGCTGGAACAGCCCGGAGAAGCCGTCATAGACGGCGGACGTTTCCTCCTGGGACACGGCGACGCCCTCGGAGGGGCCCCTCTCGGGTACAGGCTCATGTCCGCCCTCTTCCACTCGCGTCTTGCGCAGAGCCTCTTCAGCGCCCTGCATCCGTCGATAGCCTTCAGTATAGGAAAGAGTTGCTCCAACTCCAACCGGCACAGACACGGGGAATATCATTTCCGCGGAGCCGACGAGCCTCTTTACAAGTTCTCAGAAGCCTATAAAATGAAAGACGGAGCCCGTCCGGATTACTGCATCTTCGGGCATTTCCACGAAGCGGTGAACCTTACCCTTCCTTCCGGGGCGCGGCTTGTGGTCCTGAAAGACTGGATAGGCGATACCGCCCCTCACTATGCGTGCTGGGACGGCGCGGAACTTACCGTGCGCTGAGATTATTCTTCCTTGAGCATTTCGCGGGCCTCTTGGAGGCCCTTTTTCATCAGACCCGCCTCCTCCTCGCTGCGACGGCGACGTTCTTCGCGGCTTTGTACCGTGCTTTGCAGACGCTCGCGCTTGATTACGGTTTTAGGGGGATAATCGAAGAAGATGGCATAGTAGAAGGAGTCCCAGTGTCCCTTGTTCCAGATCTGCACCAGCTCCTCTATCTTGGCGTCCTCGCCCTTCGGGTCGTAGCGTTTCTTCAGGTTCTGTCCGAAGAGTTTTGCAATGAACTGCCAGAAGTTGGCCGAGAACGAACTCCTGTATTCCTTGAGGATATCGAAGGGGGGTATGCCGCACTCCCTGTCCACCAGGCGCATCAGCACCACTCCCTGCGAGATGGTCATCTTCTTGATGTCGCCTCCGAAAATGGTAAAAAGCTCCATCATCACGTCGTGGGTGTAGGCGTTGCGCTGGCTGCGCTTGGTTACGTCGGCGGCGATAACGCTGTCTACCTGGGCCATCATCTTCTTGCCGACGAGGGCGTAGGGATAGACCTTGTTGAAGTTGTAAACCAGTTTATACTGCTTGCGCCAGTCGCCCCTGCGTAGTTTAGTGCCCTTGGGGAAGCACCATACAGGGTCGATCTCGTCCACGAAGGTGGTGTCGCCGTTCTCCTCCACGAAGTAGTACATCGGGAAGCCTGACAGCTTCTTTTTCGCCCTCTGGGGGAAGGCCTCCAGGCAGAGCAGGACGGCAAGCAGTATGAGCACTGTTTTTTTCACGGTCGCAAAGATAGGAAAAATTTTTTTGTCCGGATTTGTAACTGCCTGAAAAGTGAGAACTTGACTATCGATTTTTGCGGTCGAAAATGTGCAAAATTTTTTCAAAAATCTTTGCCTCTTCCGGAATTTTTGCTAAATTTGCAGTCCCAAAAATGGGCGTAGAACCGCGTAAAACGCTGATTTTGAGGGAATTAGATGATTTTAAGTATTTAAATTGATACAGCGATGTTACAACCTAAGAGAACAAAGTACAGAAGGGAACAGAAGAACCGCATGAAGGGTATGGCCCAGCGTGGCAACCAGCTTTCGTTCGGCTCGTTCGGTATCAAGACCCTCGAGAACTGCTGGCTTACCGCACATCAGATCGAGGCAGCCCGTCAGGCTATCACCCGTCACATGAACCGTGAAGGCCAGCTGTGGATCAGGGTATTCCCCGTCAAGCCGGTCACCAAGAAGCCTCTCGATACCCGTATGGGTAAAGGTAAGGGCGACGTTTACGGATACGTGGCGCCCATCACTCCCGGCCGTATAATTTTCGAGGCCGAAGGTGTTTCCCTCGCAATCGCCAAGGAGGCAATGCGCCTTGGCGCCAACAAGCTCCCCGTCGCCACCAAGTTCGTGGTCCGCAGGGATTATGTGGAATAATTTAATGGAGTAAAGACAATGAAAGCAGCAGAAGCACGCGAAATGTCTGTAGCAGACCTGCGCGACCGCATCCAGATCGAGAAGGCAAATCTCGATACCATGAAGATCAATCACGCAATATCTCCATTGGAGGACACTTCCAAATTCAAAAAGACCAGAAAGGATATCGCTCTCATGATCACTATCCTTGCTGAAAAAGAAAAACAACAGAACTAAATTACAGAAGTCCTATGGAAAGAAATCTTCGCAAGGAAAGGCAGGGCGTGGTGGTCAGCACCAAGATGGACAAGACCGTCGTCGTCGCCGTCGAGCGTAAGGAGAAGCATCCCCTCTACGGCAAGTTCGTCAAGAAGACTACCAAGTTCGTCGCCCATGACGAGAAGAACGAATGCGGCGAGGGTGATACCGTCCTCCTGATGGAAACCCGTCCGCTCAGCAAGACCAAGAACTGGAGAGTCGTTAAAATCGTAGAAAAAGCTAAATAATTATGATACAGCAGGAAACACGTTTACAGGTGGCCGACAACAGCGGAGCTAAGGAAG
>CAMHTE010000032.1 GCA_946187975.1 uncultured Bacteroidales bacterium
CCCGCACTTCGATCTTCGACGTCAAGGCCGGTATCCAGCTCGATCCTACCTTCGTGAAGGTTTGCGCATGGTACGACAACGAGTGGGGTTACAGCAACAAGGTCCTCGAGATGGCAAAGGTCATCATGAAGTAAGTTGTTGCTTACCGAAAAAGAAAACCGCCCCGGAAGGAGCGGTTTTTTTGTGTCTTGGTGTGAGCCTGTGCTTTGGCGTGAAGCCCGCAGGATTATACTCCTAGAACGGCGAAGATGAGGTTCAGGAGTATGTACGAGGCGAAGATGCCGGCGAAGGCGGCCGTCCAGGGGAGTGCCAGGCAGACCGTGAGAGCTATGACAGCTGCGCCTATCGCTATGATTGCACAGCGTTTGCGGTTGGTGGCGGCGTTGGCCTGCATGTCCTTGCCGAATTTGAAGGAGAACATGGGCACTTCGCTCACAAGCAGTATTCCCAGTCCTGCGGAAAGGCAGGGGAGGAACCATGCCGAAGCGCAGAGCTCCGCTGCGAACGATTCCGGAGCCATTGCTCCTAGGGCGCATACGGAACCGCAGAGCAAGGCGCATGCGGGCGTTGGAAGGCCCAGGAACGACTCGTGCTGGCGTTCGTCGAGGTTGAACTTGGCGAGGCGCATGGCGCTTGCCACAACGAGCAGCAGGGGAACGAAGCACCACTGCGGCCATGCTTCTTCCATAGCGCTGAACATCATTACCGAAGGCAGTACGCCGAAGCTTACGAGGTCGGCCAGCGAGTCGAGCTCCTTGCCCGTTTCGGAATAAGCTCCGAGAAGGCGAGCGGCGAGACCGTCGCAGAAATCGAACGCTACGCTCAGCAGCATCAGCTTGAAGGCGAGCGGAAGGTTGCCGTACTGCAGGGTAACTATAATGCCAAGCACCCCGCAGAACAGGTTCAGCGAGGTGATTGCATTGGGAATGTGTTTGCGGACGGACATTACTTGATGCCTATTTTCTTTTTGATGTCCTTGGGAAGGGCGTCCTTGTGCATTACGAAGTCGATGGTCTGGCCCTTGACGAAGTTCTCGGAGGCGTACCAGTGTCCATTATACTTACCGGTAATGCCCCAGGAGTTCTTGACCATGTAGTACTTGTTGCCGAACTGGTCGTGGGCGATGCCATAAATCTGCATTCCGTGATCGTCGGTGATGGTCTTGTTGTCGAAGCCCTTCTGGCGGAATTCCTGGTCGGCCACTATCTCCTTGGGTGCGGGAACGTCCTCGGTGCCTTCGGCTTTTCCTACCCAGTGCTCCTGGTCGGATCCGGCGCTCTTCTTGGTGAGTTCCTTGGTATCTACGAGGATTGCAAGTCCGTCACGGGTAAACCCTTCCTCGCTGACGTCTGCGCCCCAGGCGACGGTATAACCGGCCTTGAGGGCGGCGTCGAGGGCTGCCATTAACTCGTCGAGGGGAACGTTCCATGCCTTGTCCCAACGCCAGTTATCGCAAATCTCGATGGCGAATTCCTTGTAGAAGGGATGATGCGTGAAGGAGGTGAGGCTGACGTAGTCTTCGGGCTTAATCTTGAGGGCGTCACGGTACGAGGCGGGGGTGTAGCTTACTCCGTTGACCGTGAAGTTCTCGGGAATCTCGCCCAGATAGGCCTTGAGTATGCCTTCCGCGCCGTTCTTCCAGGCGGTGGTGAGTTGCTTCTTGCCGGGGACCTTGGCAACGGCGGAAATGTATCCGCGGAGGGCTGCGTCGAGTTCGGCCTGCTCGGGCAGTTCGGTGCCGTAATTCATGCCGCTGTAGGCCGATTCGGGCACTATGCCGTAATCCTCTATTATATGCAGTACGTCATCGGCCTCGCTGCCCGCAGCGAAGGTGAGGTTGCCGTCCAGACGGACGTACTTCTCGCACCTGTCCAGATACGACTTGTAAACCACGTACATGTCGGAGAAATCGGGATAGGCGGTAGTATCCTTGATATTATTGATGCGGATGACTTCGGATTCGATAAATCCGAGGGTGGAGAACACCCAGCAGGTTCCGCTCCTGTACTGGTTCTTGACCGAGGTGACGGGGTTCTGAAGGTCCGTGGTGAACTTGTAGTCGGGGAATTTGATTATTCTCTTCTGGGCCTGGGCGGAGAAGGCGACCAGCGCCAGAGCAGCAATAATTAACGTCTTTTTCATAACTACTATACGTTTCTGTCTTTACAAAGATAGCGATTTTTTCTACCTTTGTACAATATTGCATACGATGAAAAGAAAATTCACCATAATCGCCGTTCCGGTCGCCATCCTGGTGCTGGTCGGTGCGGCCTTGCTTTACTGGAAAGCGAATTGCCCGAAGGAGCCCCAGAGCGATCCCGTAATTCCTTACGTCAGGGGCATTATAGACGGCACTTTCAAGGAAGAGCAGAAGATGCTTCGCTCCTTCGGTGCTCCGCGCGTGTCGGATGCACTTTTTGTAGTAGGCCCCAGGGAACGCTGTGAGGCCCTTTCGCTGGCAATAATGGCGAGCGACGACTTCGACAACGTTGATGCCCGTCTTATTCCCGACTACCTGCCCGACTTCGCGGGGGAGACCATTTGTTCCATACGCAATTTCGACGATTTCGCCGCCCTTGCCGAAGAGTCCGGACAGGAAAGGCTCAGGGAACTTACCGTGCGCAACGTCCTTGCCGCCGTGGATACCCTATGCTACATAAGCCCTTACGACCGTTCCGGCCTGGGACGCAAGCCTCTCGCAAAGCTTGTGGTGCTGGCTTCCCCGTATATGTGCGGGTACGGTGCCGCTGACGTCGATTCGCTGCTGCATGCCACGGTCTGCCCTCTTCCCATAATCAATCCTCTCGGGGAGATGGCATCTTCAATTTACTCCCGTCCTGTCCAGCAGGCGCTGACGATAGGGGTTATGGCGGATGCTTCCGCCGACGGATGCGGGGCTTACGAATCCTGCCTGAGGAAAGTTGCCGCTGCGACGAAATCGCCCGCTCCGGCCTGTTTTGTTCATAGCTGCGAGGCCGAAGGGGACCCTCTCATCTCGTTCCTCGACCATTTCATCGCGGAAGGCAACGGCGGCAAGCTTGACTGCCTCATAGTGGACGATTATTCGGTGGATATGGATGCCATCCGGATGACCCTCGACAGGCTCGTTTCGGGGCACAGTCCCGAGTCGATGACCTACGGAAACCTCCTTGCAGAAGGCTTCAAGGTGCTAGATTCGCGGAAGATGACCACCATGGCCTGTTATCGTAAAGTAAGGGAACTAAACCTGTTCACGCACAATATCTCGCTTCCTGTAGGCGTGGATCTGATGGTCCTGCCTATGGAGGATGATCCGCGCGGGCTGATGCTCATGCAGTTCAATCAAAAGTTCATTCCCCAGGAGTAAAGGATGTTCCAACTCTGCATCAGTCCGGAAGAGATAGAGCGTTTGGAAATGGTGTCCTTTCCCGGGAGCATCCATGTCATAACGCATCCGGGGCTGGATTTCGCCCGTGCCATAGCCTATCTTAAGCGCCAGAAAGTGCTGGGGTTCGATACCGAGACAAAGCCGGTGTTCAATCCCGGTCAGCGTCATAACGGTGTGGCTCTTCTTCAGCTTTCCGGACCCGACAGGGCCTATCTTTTCCGTGTGCAGGACCTTGGCATGCGCCGCAGGCTCTGTGCAATCCTGGCCAATCCCGGAATAATCAAGGTGGGAGCGGCGTCCGGCGATGACGTGCGCGGTCTGCAGCGGTATTGCCGTTTCGATGCCCAGGGTTTCGTCGATCTCCAGAAAGAGGTATGGCAGTGGGGGATAAGGGATAAGAGCGTAAAGAAGATGGCCGCCATAATACTCGGCGTCCGCATTTCCAAGACCCAGCAGCTTTCCAACTGGGAGGCTGAGGAGTTGAGCGAGGCCCAGAAGAAGTATGCAGCAACCGACGCATGGATATGCAGGGAGATGTATTTGAAGCTGCTGCAGTGCGAGAAGCACCCGCTCTCCCCGGAGGAAATGCTTCCTCCCGAACAGCTGCCGGCCGCACTTAAACCCGGATATGTGAAGCCCGAAAAAGAAGAGGCTCCCGCAAAGAAGAAACACCGCCCGAAGCATCACAGGCGCAAAAAGAGTACCGATGACAAGAGTAATACTGAAAAGGGGGCGTGACGAATCGCTCCGGCGCTTCCATCCGTGGGTTTTCTCCGGTGCGGTGGCATCCGTATCGGGTTCTCCTGCAGAAGGCGACCTCGTGGCCGTCTATTCCTCCGAAGGTGAATATCTTGCCTCAGGGCACTGGCAGATTGGATCGATTGCGGTCCGCATCCTTTCCTTCGACGGTGATCCCTCCGCCCCGGACTTCTGGACGGAAGCAGTCCGCGCCGCCTTCGAGGCACGCAAGGCCATGGGCCTGACTTCTTCCTCCAGCACCAATTGCTACCGCCTGGTTCATGGCGAAGGTGACGGTCTCCCCGGACTTATAATCGACTGGTACGACGGCATTTGCGTAATGCAGGCACATTCAGTGGGGATGTTCCGTGCACGCAAGCAGATATGCGATGCCCTGCGCGAAGTATATGGCCCTGCGCTTAAGGCTGTTTACGACAAGAGCAGCGGTACGGCACCGTTCAAGGCGGGTCTCGAACTTGTGGACGGATATCTTTGGAAGGCCGAAGGCTTCGAGGCCGGAGAGGCTTCAGTACTCGAAAACGGCCATCGTTTCATAGTAAACTGGAGCGAAGGGCAGAAGACTGGCTTCTTCCTTGACCAGCGCGAAAACAGGGCCCTGGTGGAGCGTTATGCTTCGGGCCGCAACGTGCTCAATCTTTTCTGCTATACGGGAGGTTTTTCGGTATATGCCCTCGGAGGGGGAGCGGTCCATGTTGACAGTGTGGACAGTTCCGCTCGCGCCATCTCGCTGGTTGACCGTAACGTGGCCCTGAATGGCTTCGACGCCTCGCAACACGCCTCGCACTGCGCCGATGCGATGGAGTTCCTAGCTGCGGCGGAAGACGGGCGTTACGACCTTATAATAGTGGATCCTCCGGCCTTCGCCAAGCATCGCGGAGCGCTCCGGAACGCCCTCAGGGCATATCAGCGCCTTAATGCGAAAGCCATCTCCAAGGTGGCTCCCGGTGGGTTTGTATTCACTTTCTCCTGCTCCCAGGTAGTGGATAAGGAGATGTTTGCGCTGGCGGTGTTCAGCGCAGCCGCCGAAACCGGCCGCAGAGTGCGCATACTGGATCGTCTGAACCAGCCTGCCGACCATGCGGTCAACATCTACCACCCCGAAGGCGAGTACCTGAAGGGCTTGTTGTTATACGTTGAATAAATAATTCCTTACAAGCTCTTGGGAAGGGCGAGCAGGAATTCGTGGATGACGTTGAACGAGCTGTCGGCCACGGTTTCCCAGAAATTGTCGTAGTCTTCCTGATGGCTATCGCCGGCTACGTCGCTGATTATGCGAAGGCTCTGGAAGGGGATCCCGTAAATATAGCAGGTCTGGGCCAGTGAACCGGATTCCATGTCGACCGCAAGGCCGTCGGGGAAGTGACTGAGTATGGCGTCGCCTTCCTCACGGGTGCTGACGAACATGTCGCCGCTGCAGATCAGGCCTCCGTGGACCTTGGATTCTATCGACATGGCCGCATTGTAAAGTGCGGGATGGCACTCGAAGCGGGTGGGGCATCCCTGCATCTGGCCGTACTCGTTGCCTTCGCCGCACCACACGTCGTGGTAGGCAATCTGCTTTGCGGCCACTACGTCCAGGCTGGCGAGATGAGGGTCGAGACCTCCGGCGACGCCGGTGCTGATAATGCAGTCGAGGGGATGGGATTTGATGAGTTCGGCTGCCTTGAGGGCTGCGTTGACCTTACCCATTCCGCTCTTGCGAAGTATGATTTTGTTACCTGCCACTTCGCCTTCGGATTTACCGCCCAGAAGGCGCTGCAGTTGTGCGTATTCGGCATCCAGTGCCACAATGATTCCTATGTTCATATTGCAAATATAACCATTAAATGCTATTTTTGAAACATGAACAAAGCCACATACTCCCTGATAGCACTCCTGCTCGCAGCACCCCTGCATGCCGGCCTGCCATATCACCGCGATATCAATGTCACCTCGGTTAATACCCAGACACAGCGCACGGAGATAGTATTCCATCCCACCGCCGAAGAGGCCCTTTCCCTCCCGCTCGAAAAGAGCGTTTTCTACAAGGACCTGAACGGCGTCTGGGACTATGCATATTATCCCTCGCAGATGATGCTTCCGGAGCGTTTGGAGGACTGTGCGTGGCATAAACTGAATGTCCCCGGCAACTGGGAGGTCCAGGGCTACGGAACGCCGGTTTACGTAAATACTTCATACGAGTTCAGCGACGAACCACAGGTTCCCCTCATCCCGGAGGAGATTCCCGTAGGGGTTTACAGGCGGAGTTTCAGCATCCCCGAAGGCTGGGCGGGCCGCAATGTGTACCTTAATCTTTGTGGAGCGAAGGCGGGCGTGTACGTGTATGTAAACGGATCCTTCGCGTCTTATTCGGAGGATTCCAAGTCGCTTGCCCGGACGGACATTACCCCATATCTGAAAGAAGGGGAGAATGACCTGATAATCAAGATCTTCCGCTGGACTTCCGGGTCTTATCTCGAATGTCAGGATTTCTGGCGCATAAGCGGGATCGAGAGAGATGTGTATCTCTCCGCCGAAAAGGCTCCCTCCGGCTTCGACTTCGAGGTGGTTTCCACCCTTGACGGGGCCTGCCGGGATGGTATCTTCCGTTTCGAAAGCAGCACTCCCGCCCATTTCCGTCTTATCGACAAGGATGGCAGCGCGGTCGCAGAGGGTGATTCTGGCTTCGAGGGCAGGATACCATCCGTCCGGAAGTGGTCGGCGGAAACGCCTGATCTTTATACCCTGCTGCTGGATGTGGAAGGGGAGTATGCCCGATTCGACGTTGGTTTCCGCCGCACTGAGATAAAGGGCAACGTGTTTTACTTCAACGGGCAGCCCATTAAGTTCAAGGGCGTCAACCTGCACGAGCACAATGAGTTCACGGGGCATTATACGGACAGGGAGTACATCCGGAGGAACCTCGTTCTTATGAAAGCGTTCAATATCAATGCGATACGTACCTGTCATTATCCTCAGCCCAGGTGTTTCTACGAACTCTGCGACAGCCTTGGTTTCTATGTTTACGACGAGGCCAACGTTGAGTCGCACGGAATGGGTTACAAGCCCGGACGCACCCTGGCCGGCAAGCCGGAATGGTATGCCAAGCACAGGGACAGGACGCTGAATATGTACATGAGCACCCGGAATTACCCATGCGTGACCCTGCTCTCGCTCGGCAACGAGGCTGGAAACGGAGTTAATTTTGAGCGTAACTATGACTTGCTCAAAGATCTGGAAGCCGGGAAGATGAACCGTCCGGTTGTGTACGAACGTGCGCGCAAGGACCGCAATTCCGATTTCGCCAATCCCATGTATCCGACCACGGAATCCCTGCTTGAGGAAGCCCACCATTCCAGTGGAAAGCCTTTTGCCGCATGCGAGTATTCCCACGCGATGGGCAATTCCAACGGTTCTTTCGACCTTATGTGGAAGGTGATGTACGCCTACGACAATTTACAGGGAGGCTTCATCTGGGACTGGATTGACCAGGGCCTGGCGGCGAAGGGCCCGGGTGGACGCCCGTACTGGACTTACGGTGGCGATTACGGCGATCCTGCCACGGATCCGGAGCACTGGTTCCGCGACCGCAATTTCAACTGCAACGGCGTGGTTGGGCCGGATCTTCAGCCGCATCCGGGCCTGATGGAGGTTAAATACTGGTATTCGGACCTGGCCGTGGAGTCGGACGATCCTATGAGCGGAGTATATAAAGTGTTCAACCGCAGATACTTCCGTTCGCTGGAGGGTGTCCGTCTGCATTGGGTATTGAAGGCCGACGGCCTCTCCGTAAAAGAAGGAGATATAGCGCTTTCAGCGGCTCCCCAGACCTGGGAGACGGTAAATATAGATATTCCCGAGCTTGATCCGGAAAAGACCTGGCACCTCGATTTCCATGCCATGGAAGGACACGAACTTGCGTGGGAGCAGTTCCTGCTAGCCCAGGGACATAAACCTGAGACTGTGCCGGAAGGCTGCAAGATTATTGTAAAGGAAAAGCCTGCCAAGCATCTTATAATATTGAAAGGTAAGCGCTCGAAGCTTGTTTTCGACACCTCTTCCGGAAGGGTTGTAGCATTCAAGAACCGTGGACGCAGCGTGTTTAAACGCGGATTCGGCCTTGCGCCAGAATTCTGGAGGGCTCCTCTCGATAACGACTGGGGTTGCAAATTCCCGGTAGAGGCCGAGGCTTGGAAGGATGCGGTTTCCGCGGTCGAAGCCACGGCTTCCTGCGGGTCGGACAATGCATCGATACATGCGG
The DNA here is from genome assembly GCA_946187975.1 of uncultured Bacteroidales bacterium. Lineage (GTDB taxonomy): Bacteria > Bacteroidota > Bacteroidia > Bacteroidales > UBA932 > Cryptobacteroides. The sequence continues at coordinate 8,367 of CAMHTE010000032.1, forward strand.
TTTATTCTCTCCCGGCAGGCTGCAGCATGGTTGTGGATTATACCCTGCAATGCGACGGAAGCCTGCATGTAGGAGCTTCATTCAAGGGATCGGCTGAAGGCGAGACCTTGCCTGTTCCCAGGATAGGCTTCCGTACCCGTCTCCGCAGGAATTGTGATGCCCTGCGCTATTATGGACGCGGACCGTGGGAGAACTACTGCGACCGCAACAGCGCCGCTCTGGTAGGTCTTTACGAGTCTTCAGCGGCAGGGGAGTACGTGCCTTACGTGCGCCCTCAGGAATGCGGCCACCATACGGACTGCGAGTGGCTGGAACTCGGCCGTGTGCGTGTGGAAGCGGATTCTGTAATCGAATTCAACGCCCTGCGCTGTTCCATAGAGGATCTGGATCCCCACAATGCCGATGGCAGCCGCATCTGGGGCCATGTGAACGATATAGTCAAGCGGAACTACGTAGAGCTCTGCATCGACGGCGCCATGACAGGGGTAGGAGGCTATAACAGCTGGGGCAGATGGCCCGAACCTTCCCGCACCGTCTGGAGCAACTGCGACTTCAGCTTCGGATTTACCGTAAGTACCGTGGCGGGGAAATAGGGTTGTAAGGGTTCAGATACACGAAAGGCGGCGACCAAAATGCTGGTTGCCGCCTTTTTTGAGGTGCGAAGCGGAATCGAACCGCTGTACCAGGTTTTGCAGACCTGTGCCTAACCGCTCGGCCATCGCACCATCGGGGATGCAAAGATACGCAAAAAATATTTACTTGTACAAATTTTCGAAAAAAGTACTTTTTGGCACCACTTAAAGGCCGATATTAAATTTTTTGAAATATTTTTTAAAAAAGTTTTGCAAATAAAAAAATAATGTATATCTTTGTGTCGGGTTGAGTAAGTGAGAGTTCTTCTCCGTCAGCCTATTGGTTATTAGTTTTAGTGTTATTAATTATGTGGTTAGATGAGTTGTTGCCCGTGAGGGTCACAGCTCATTTTTTTTATGTATCTTCGCACTGTAATTTTTAGCTTATGGACGACAATCAGGAAAAGAAGGTTAACATTAACCTGGATCCGGCCATTGCCGGCGGTTCTTATTCCAACCTGGCGATCATCACGCACTCCCGCAGCGAGTTCATAATCGACTTTGCGAGCAATCTTCCCGGTCTTCCCGGACCTAAGGTGAATAACCGCATCGTGATGACCCCTGAGCATGCCAAGCGCCTGCTTAACGCGCTGGCCGACAACGTGGGTAAGTATGAGGCCCAGTTCGGTGCCATTTCGCTGGGAGAAGCCCCCAAGGGGACGTTCAACCTGGCGGACTTCATGCAGAACGGAGGGGCAAAATCGTAGGAAATGGACTGGAAGAGCATAAAGGCCATAACCTTCGACGTCGACGGAGTGATGACCGACGGCAGTCTGCTGGCATTCGACAACCACGACATGGTCCGCGTCTTCAATGCCAAGGACAGTTTCGCAGTGAGGGTGGCCGTGATGCGAGGAATAAAGGTGGGCGTATTTACCGGAGGTAACACCGAGGGGGTGCGCAACCGCCTGATTACCTGCGATATACCTGCAGGGAATATTTATATGGGCTGCCGCGGCAAACTTGCCGACTTCCGCGAATTCTGTGCGAATAACGGTGTTGCGCCGTCCGAGGTGGTCTATATAGGCGACGATGTCGCCGACGTGCAGCTGATCAAGGCTGCAGGCATAGGTGCGGTGCCCGCCGACGGGGCCATAGATGCCGTCGAGGCGGCCGATTACCATTGCCATGCCGCCGGGGGAAAGGGCTGCGTGAGGGAAATCATAGAACTGGTTCTCCGCGCCAAGGGGCTCTGGAACTTCGGCGAAGAAGACTACAAACGCATTTTCTAAGGGATGGATCTCGGGGGAAAGAAACTTATCCTGGCCAGCAACTCTCCCCGCAGAAGGGAGCTTCTCGCCGGGCTCGACGTTGATTTCGAAATAGATACCCGGAATAACTTCGACGAGGCTTTCGGCCCGGAAGTTCCCCACAGGGACGTGCCGGCGCTGATGTCGGAAGGGAAGTCCTTCGGCTTCCACCGGCCTCTCGCCGAAGGCGAAATCCTTATCACCTCGGACACGATGGTGCTGCTCGACGAGCGCATCCTGGGCAAGCCCCACTCCCGCGAGGAGGCGGTAGCCATGCTTAAAACCCTTTCCGGGCGCACCCACGAGGTACTTACGGCGGTTACGATACGCGACTGCCGTCACCACGAAACCTTCTGCGATTCCACCCTCGTTCACTTCCGCAGCCTTACCGACGAGGAGATCGATACCTATATAGACCGTTACAAGCCCTACGACAAGGCCGGAGCCTACGGGGTACAGGAATGGATAGGTTACGTCGCTATTACCGGAATAGAGGGCTCTTTTTACAATGTGATGGGCTTCCCCGTACATAAAGTTTACGCGGAATTACTTAAATTTGTATCCTGTTAAAACTCGAAAGATGGAACTCAGTGCCAAATACAATCCCGCCGAGGTGGAGGATAAGTGGTATTCGTACTGGATCGAAAACCGTTGTTTCCACTCGGAACCCGACTCCCGCGAACCCTATACCGTGGTGATACCCCCGCCCAATGTGACGGGCATCCTTCACATGGGGCACGTGCTGAACAACACCCTTAACGACGTGCTGGTCCGCAAGGCCCGCATGGACGGCAAGAACGCCTGCTGGATACCCGGCACGGACCATGCCTCTATTGCGACGGAAAATAAGGTTGTTGCGAGGCTCAGGGAGCGCGGCATAAGCAAGGAGGATATCTCCCGTGAGGAATTCCTCAAATATGCCTGGGAATGGAAGGAAGAGCACGGTGGAATCATACTCCAGCAGCTCCGCAAGCTCGGTGCATCCTGCGACTGGGACCGCACCCGCTTCACTATGGAACCGGCCCTCTCCGAGGCCGTCCTGGCCACTTTCTGCCACTTCTACAAGAAGGGACTGATCTACCGCGGCGTGCGCATGGTCAACTGGGATCCGGTGGCCCTCACGGCCATCTCCGACGACGAGGTTATCCACAAGGACACCAAGAGCCACTTCTATCACCTTAAATACTATGTTTCCGACGGCAAGGGCAATCCTACCGACAAGTACCTGGTAATTGCCACCACCCGTCCGGAGACCATCATGGCCGATGCCGCCATCTGCGTGAATCCCAAGGATGAACGCCATCACTGGCTCCGCGGCAAGAAGGTGCTTATCCCCCTGATAGGCAGGGAGATACCTGTGATAGAAGACGATTACGTGGAGATGGACTTCGGTACGGGCTGCCTCAAGGTTACGCCCGCTCACGACGCCCACGACTACGAGATAGGACTGCGTCACAACCTGCCCGTGCTGGACATTATCGACGATCATGGACGCCTTAACGAGAACGCCCAGATCCTTGTTGGAGAAGACCGTTTCGAGGCCCGTAAGAAGATAGAAAAGATGCTGGAAGACGCCGGCAACCTGGTGAAGGTGGAGGAATATGTTTCCCCGGTAGGCTACAGCGAGCGTACCGACGCCGTTATCGAGCCCAAACTGTCGGCCCAGTGGTTCCTGAAGATGGAGGACCTCGCCGCCCGTGCCCTCGACCATGTGGAGTCCGGCCGCATCAAGTTCATACCCGACCGTTACCGCAATACCTACCGTCACTGGATGGAAACCGTGCACGACTGGTGCATCTCGCGCCAGCTCTGGTGGGGCCAGCGCATTCCTGCATGGTATCTGCCCGACGGCCAGGTTGTTGTGGAGGAAACGGCCGAGAAGGCCCTCGAGGCTGCTCAAAAGATCAATCCCGCCCTCACTGCGGCGGATCTCCGTCAGGACGAGGACGTGCTGGATACCTGGTTCTCCAGCTGGCTGTGGCCGATTTCCGTATTCGACCCCAAACTGCCCGGACATCCCGAGCACAAGGCCAACAGGGACCTCTCGTACTACTATCCTACCAGCGACCTTGTGACCGCCCCGGATATTATCTTCTTCTGGGTGGCCCGAATGATAATGGCAGGCGACGAGTTCATGCACGACGTGCCTTTTCGCAACGTTTATTTCACCGGTATCGTGCGCGACAAGATAGGCCGCAAGATGAGCAAGACCCTGGGCAACAGCCCCGATCCGCTCGACCTGATTGCCAAATACGGCGCTGATGCGGTGCGTCTGGGCATGCTGCTGTGTTCTTCCGCCGGCAACGACATACTCTACGATGAGAGCCAGGTGGAGCAGGGACGCAACTTCTGCGCGAAGATCTGGAATGCCTGGAGGCTGGTTTCGGGCTGGAGCCCCGATGCGGAGGCAGCACAGGCCGAGTCCTGCAGGGTTGCCGTCAAATGGTTCGACAACCTGCTCAGCCGCACCATAAACGAGGTGGAAGACCATTATGCCAAGTTCCGTATCTCGGACGCCCTGATGGCCATTTACAAGCTTTTCTGGGACGATTTCTGCAGCTGGTACCTGGAACTGGTCAAACCCGCTCCCGGCCAGCGCCTGGACGGCCGTACCTTCGAGGCTACCGTAGGCTTCTTCGAGAAGCTTCTTAAACTCATACATCCGGTGATGCCCTTCATCACCGAGGAACTCTGGCAGGCGATGGAAGAACGCCGTCCCGGCGAGACCATCATGTTCCAGCGCACCCCCAAGGCAGGCCCCTGCAATGCGGATTTCCTCGCACGCTTCGACCTTGCCCGTCAGGCCGTCATCAACATTCGCGCCCTGCGCGCCCAGAAGAATATCCCTCCCAAGCAGGAGCTGGAACTCTTCGTAGAAGGCGATGCCCTCGCCGAGGTGGCCCCTGCCCTCTGCAAGCTTGGCGGAGTACGCCTGAGCAGCGGAAAGGCGGAAGGAGCGGCTGTTTCGTTCCTCGTGGGCACCGTCCAGATGAGTGTGCCTCTCGCAGGCTTCGTAAACGTGGATGAGGAGCGTTCCAAGCTTGAGAACGACCTTGCTTACCAGAAGAAGTTCCTTGCAGGCGTACGTGCAAAGCTTTCCAACGAGGGCTTCGTCGCCCACGCCCCCGAAGCCGTAGTGGCGGGGGAGCGCAAGAAGGAAGCCGACGCACTCAGCCGTATAGAGGCTCTTGAAAAGGCACTGGCATCGCTGAACGCATGATTTACTACGAGACTACCTTCCCGGTCCGCTATTACGAGGCCGACCCGATGGGTATAGTTCATCACAGCAACTATATCCGCTATTTCGAGTGTGCAAGGGACGAGATGATTGCTTCCTGGGGCTATGGCGTGGAAAAGTGCGCCGCCGACGGAATAGTCTTCCCTGTGGTATCGATAGAGATGCGTTTCCGTGCTTCCGCCAAAATAGGCGACACCCTCCGCGTAAGCGCTCAGATTGACTCCATGCCCCTGGCAAAGCTTACCGTCAAGCAGGCGGTCTACAATCAGGACGGAGTGCTCTGCGCCGAAGGAACGGTGGTCCTGGGCTTCATCGACAGCCGCAGCGGCAAGCTGATTCCCTGTCCCGAGAAGTTCCGTGCGCTGATGGAGCAGTACGACAAATGATCTCCATCAACAATCTGACCGTCAATTTCGGCAGTTTTTCGCTGCTGGACCATATCAATTTTCATATAGGGGAGGACGACAAGATCGGTCTCACCGGTAAGAACGGGGCGGGTAAATCCACCCTGATGCGCATCATTTGCGGTGAGATGTCCCCGACTTCCGGAAGCGTGGACAAACCCCAGGGAGTGACGATAGGCTACCTTCCGCAGATCATGGAACACCACCGCGGACGCACTGTGCTGGAGGAGGCCATGACTGCCTTCGACGAGAGCAATGCATCGGAGCTCGAGGTGGAGAGGATAGCCAAGGAGCTCTCCGAGCGAAGCGACTATGAGTCAGCGGAATACAATCGCTTGATTGAACGGATGAACGAGCTTAACGACCACATCTCCGTCATTCATTCTGAACCTCCCGCCGTGCAGGCGGAGAGGACTCTCCGGGGCCTGGGTTTCCTTCCTTCCGAACTCGACCGGCCCACTGAGACTTTCAGCCAGGGATGGAACATGCGTATCGAGCTGGCTAAGATACTTCTGCGCCAGCCGGACCTGCTGCTTCTGGACGAACCTACCAACCATCTGGACATAGAGTCCATAGAATGGCTGGAAAGCTATTTAAAGGGCTATTCCGGGGCCGTCCTGCTGGTTTCGCACGACAGGCGCTTTCTGGACAATGTGACGCGCCGTACGGTGGAAATAATGCTGGGGCATATATATGATTACAAGGTCAGCTACAGCCATTATGTGGAGCTGAGGGCCGAACGCATAGCCCAGCAGACCGCTGCGTACGAGAACCAGCAGCGCATGATAGAGAAGACGGAGGACTTCATACGCGCCTTCCGTTACAAGCCCACCAAATCGAACCAGGTACAGAGCCGTATCAAGGCCTTGGAGAAGCTGGACCGTATAGAGGTGGACGAGACCGACAACGCTACCCTCCGCGTGAAGTTCCCGCCTGCTCCGCGTGCGGGAGATATAGTGTATAAATGCACGGGACTCACGGCTGCATACCCGCAGAAGACGGTTTTCCGTGATGCCGAGATAGAGATAAAAAGAGGAGAGAAGGTGGCTTTCGTGGGCCGTAACGGCGAGGGAAAGACCACTATGATGCGTATTATAACCGGGGAGCTCGCCCCCGCTGCGGGAGAGTCCAGGCTGGGATACAACGTGGATCTCGGGTATTTCGCCCAGAACCAGGAAGACGTGCTGGACAAGTCCGACACGGTGTTCGGAACCCTGGACCGCATTGCGGTAGGGGACATACGCACGAAACTGAGGGATATACTCGCCCAGTTCCTGTTCCGCGGGGAGGATATCGATAAGCGGGTATCCGTACTCAGCGGAGGAGAACGTGCGCGCCTCGGAATGGCCAAGCTGATGCTTCAGAGCCACAATCTGCTGGCGCTCGACGAGCCCACGAACCATATGGACATCAAGTCCAAGGACATACTCAAACAGGCTCTGAAGGCCTACGACGGCACTTTGATAGTTGTTTCGCACGACCGCGACTTCCTTGACGGACTGGTAGACAAGCTATATGAATTCCGCGACGGAAAGGTGCGGGAGCACCTTGGCACCGTTACCGATTTCCTCGCCCGGCGCCGCCTGGAGTCGCTTCAGGAGCTGGAACGGACGGATTACGGCAGGAGCAGTAATCCATCTTTCCGTCCGTCCGGCAAGCCGGACCCTTCTGCGGGCACTCCGGCGCCTACAGCTCCCGCAGCGGGGCAGGGCTACCACGAAACGAGGGCCCGCTCCAAGGAGGAGAAGAAACGGCGCCAGCGTGTGGATTATCTCGAAAAGGAGATAGCCAAAATCGAGAAGCGCATGAAGGAGATAGAGGCGGTGCTGTCCGCACCGGGCGAAGGAGACGACGTGCTCGAACTGACCAGGGAGTACCTCGAACGCAAGAGGGACCTGGATGACATGACTGAGGAATGGGGTAAACTAATAGATTAGGCAAGCTTATGTATATTCTTGATGCTCATTGTGATGCACCTTCACAAATGTACCGTGGGCGTGACTTCGGAAAGGATAATCCCGGAGTTCAGGTAGACTTTCCCAAACTTAAGCGAGGGGGAGTGACCGGCTCTTTCTTTGCCCTGTATATTCCTGCGTCCATGAGCAATGCGGAAGCTACGGATTATGCCTGCAAACTATTGGAAGAAACCCGCAGACAGGTGGCTGTAAACGGCGATAAGGCCGCTTTTGCTACGGATGCCTCCTCTATGCGTTATAACGCCGGGAAAGGCCTTGTATCCGTGTTTCTGGGCCTGGAGAACGGCTCCGCCCTGCTTGGCAGGGAAGGAATGCTGGAGTACCTTTACGGCGAAGGCGTACGGTATGTCACGCTCTGCCACAGCGCGGACAACGATTTATGCGATTCTTGCACAGGAAACGGCCGTTGGGGAGGCCTTAGTGCCGCTGGAAAGGAGATGGTGGAGAGGATGAATGCGCTGGGTATGATGGTGGATGTAGCTCACACCTCAAACGATACTGTCAGGGATGTGCTGGATATCAGTTCCCGACCCATTGCTTATACCCACGGATGCTGCTCCGCCTTGTGCTCCCACAAGCGTAACCTTCCGGATAATCTGATACGTCGGATAGCCGAGGGAGGGGGAGTCGTTTGCATGAGTATTTACCCTTGTTTCCTTTCGGACGCGTATGCCGATTTCGACGAGGATCACCCCGACGGAAGACCCATGCCGCCCATCGATCTTGTGCTCGATCATATAGTCCATGCGATAGCTGTCGCGGGTGTAGAAGGCGTTGGTTTGGGGACGGATTATGACGGCATAGAAGCTACCGCAAAAGGGCTTGAAGACGTCTCAAAAATGCCTTTGATAGTGGATGGTCTGAAGAATAGGGGATTATCCCTGTCTGAAATAGAGAAAGTGGCCTCCCAGAACCTTCTACGCGTGATATCTGCGCAAAAATAAAATTTGTTTATACTGCATAATAATGTATATAACAAAAATGTTATATTAAATAACTCTTTTGTTGTATCTGCAGTAAATCAGCGATTTAGATATTTAATAATGTAACGCCTCAAAAAATCGAGTGCGGTGGCCGAAAAGCGCTCGATATTGCGCTTCCGGTCGTTGTGATAGGAGTGTCTTGAGGTCTCTGTTCCGTCCGGTCCGGTGACCGCGATCCATACTGTTCCGGCAGGTTCGCGCTCGTCGCCGTAGGCATCCGCCCAACCGGTAGTGGCGACCGCGAAAGTGCTCCCGGTAAGGTCTCTCACTCCCTCCGCCATGGCGGCTGCGACAGCGCTGCTGACTATGCCGTTTTTGCTGATTGTTTCGGCCGGAACTCCCAATACCTTTATCTTTATTTCGGGCGCGTAGGAAGTGACGGAACCGAGGAAATAAGCCGAGGATCCGGATACCGTAGTAATAAGGTGGGCGATCTCTCCGCCCGTGCAGGACTCTGCGCAGCTCAGTGTGAGTCCGGATTCCTTTAAAAGGCGCCCAATCGTGGCCTCCAGGCTGTCGTCCTGGCCGGAGTACAGTCTTTCCCCAAGAATGGGCTTCAGGGCCTCAATTAAGGCCGAAATACGGGCTTCCGCGCTTCCGTCGGAGTCGTAGCACGACAGTCTGAGCCGGACGCCTGTAAGGGGATTCGGGAGATATGCCAGGTGAATGTCGGCAGGAAGTGAGTCTTCCCAGGGTTCGATGAGCTTGGAAAGGGCGGACTCTGCAAGACCGTAAACCATTAAGCTACGGTGATATATGTTTGCATGACTAAAGTGCTGCTTTATGTCATTAACTACATCTCCCAGCGCAGCTTCGGTCTCATAGGGGACTCCCGGCATGGCATACAGGGCCGCCGGATGTCCAAAACGTTCCTTTGGGAAGCGGAATACCATGATAGGGGCGGTTCCCCTGTGGTTCAGTATGACTTCGCAGCTGTCAGGCACCATTGCCTGCATGAGGTTGATATCCAGGACATCCAGACCTCTTGAGTGCAGGATTTCACGTATGATGGCCTCCTGTTCGGCGTTGCGCACCATCCTGGTGCTGCCGGAGAGTTTGGCCAGGGCCGGCTTGGTAATGTCGTCCTTCGTGGGGCCAAGACCTCCGGTAGAAATGACTATGTCATTGAGAATCAGCTCTTTCTCTATGGTAGAGATGATGTCGTCGGCGTCGTCTGAAAGCGAAACCATGCGCGACGTGCGTATGCCTGCCTCGCCCAGGGCGCGGGAAATCATTGCTGAATTGGTGTCGACGATCTGCCCTATGAGGATTTCGTCGCCGATCGTGCAGATGGATGCAGAAGTCATATCTGCAAAGATAGCAATTACTTGAATTCCCTGAACGTGCCGTCGGAGAAGAATACTGTGATTCTTTCTATGGATTTATGTGTTGCCGGAGGAAGCTGTGCGGCTGCCGGCTCTTCTTCTGGAAACAGCAGTGCAGGGGCCTCAGACGGCGTTTCTACCATTTCGGCAGGGGAGTCCGGAGCCTCTTCGGGGAGGGTGGGCTGATAACCTGACGTATACATGCGGCCCTTTCCGGTAATGAACCAGTCCAGGTTCAGGGCAGGGAAGCGCCTGGCCATACTTTCCATGAATTCAAAGCCGGGCTTGTTACGTCCTGCAAGAATATGGGACACGCTCGCACGTGCGACGCCGATACTGTCGGCAAACTGCGACTGGCTGAGATTCTCCGCCGCTAAAAACTGTTGAAGACGCTTGTTCATAAAATAAACGTTTGGGTTACAAATGTAATACAAATAATTGTAAACACCAAATGTAATATATGTAACGGAATACGAAGGGAGGGGGAGAATGGGCTTGAAATTAGCTAAAATTTAAGTCAAGTATAAAAGGGACAATTAACTGATTATTATATATATGATTATACTATATACGCCCTTTAGGGGGGCGCTTCGGATGGTTCTGGGCGAAAGAAACGTAAAATACTTAATCCTACAATACATATAAGAAATAATAA
>CAMHTE010000033.1 GCA_946187975.1 uncultured Bacteroidales bacterium
TTCTTTACCATGTTCGGCGACAACATGCACGCCGCCATCCTGGTAAACGCCATGAGCGCGCTCTGCTCGGCCCTCACCATCTTCTTCCTGTATCTTACCATAGTGTGGCTTGCGAAGAGAATGGTCCTCAAGGGTAAGGACGGCATGTCCGAAGGTCAGGCCCTCGCTGTCATCGGCTCCGGCCTGGTGGGATCGCTCGCATACTGTTTCTCGGATACTTTCTGGTTCTCGGCCGTGGAGGGCGAGGTCTACTCCATGAGTTCGCTGTTTACGGCGCTGGTGTTCTGGGCCATGACCCGCTGGTACGACGTTGCCGACGAGCCCCGCTCCAACAGATGGATAGTGCTGATTGCCTTCCTGATGGGCCTCAGCATAGGTGTCCATCTGCTCAACCTGCTGGCCATCCCTGCCCTGGTATTCCTTTTCTACTATCGCAGGCGCGAGGATGCCGCCTACACTCCCTGGCAGTATGTGAAGATCTTCCTGGTAGGAGTGCTGATTCTGGGAATCATCCTCTTCCTTATAATACCATGGCTTCCCAAACTGGCCGCATGGGCCGACCTCTTCTTCGTGAACGGCCTCGGCCTGCCTTACAACTCAGGAGCGGCTGTATTTATGGCTGCGGTGCTGGGGGCATGCTTCTGGGGACTTTTCGTAACGTTCGAGAAGGGTAAGGTCTTCTGGAATACGGCCCTGCTGTGCCTCACTGCAATAATAATAGGTTTCTCGATATTCAGTATCGACATAATCCGTTCCTGTGCCAAGACTCCGACCAACGAGTATCAGCCGGACAATGCCTTTACGTTGGTGCGCTACCTGTCGCGCGAGCAGTACGGAAGCACCCCTCTGGTTTACGGGCAGTATTACGACTCGCCCTACACCATTGAGAGCAATAAATACTGGGCTCCGCTCGACGGCAAATACGTCCATGCCGAAGGCCCCGGATACGCAAAGTACAAGCCCGAGGGCAAGATGCTTTTCCCGAGGATGTGGAGCGGAATGGACAAAAATACCAAGGAATTCTACAAGGCCTATACCGGCGGAAAAGGTCGGAGGATCGCGGGTGCTTCGTCGCCCAAACCTACTATGGGGGCTAACCTGGCCTACTTCTTCGACTACCAGCTAAACTGGATGTACTGGCGTTACTTCATGTGGAACTTCGTGGGCCGTCAGAACGACGTTCACAGTCCCACTCCCGGCAACATCTTCCACGGCAACTGGGAGAGCGGGGTGAAGTTTATCGACAATGTACGTCTCGGCGACCAGACCGACGCCCCCGGTGTACTGTCCGACAATCCTGGCAAGAACCATTATTACTTCCTGCCCCTGCTCCTTGGTCTGCTGGGACTTTGCTTCCAGTACGGCCGCGACAGGCGCGGATGCTGGCTCACTTTCCTGATGTTCTTCATGACGGGCATAGCTGTGGTGCTGTACCTCAACCAGCCTCCTTTCCAGGTGCGTGAGAGGGACTACGCGTACGCGGGCTCGTTCTATTTCTTCTGTGTGTGGATAGGCCTGGCCGTTTACGGACTCTACGAGCTTCTGGAGGATATCTTCCACGGGCGCGGAGGTGCCGTCAACGCAGTTTCCGTGAGTTTCCTCTGCCTGCTGGTGCCCGTGCTGATGGCTCAGCAGAACTGGGACGACCACGACCGTTCCGGGCGCAGCACCGCCGTCGAGATGGGGTGCAACTACCTCAATTCCGTCGGCCCGCAGGGCATACTCATCACCCATGGCGACAACGATACCTTCCCCCTGTGGTACGCCCAGGAAGTGGAGGGGGTGCGTACGGACGTACGTATCTGCAATACCTCGCTGCTCGGTACCGACTGGCACATAGACCAGATGAAGTGGGCCTGCAACGAAAGCCGGCCTCTCCCTCTCAGCATAGGTCCTGAACAGTATCTGTACGGCACCAACGAGATGGTGCCCGTTTACGACCAGCGCGGCGCGGTGATGGACATAGCCGACGTAATACGCATCTTCCGTCATCCCAAGCTTAAGGTTTCCATGACCAGCGGCGCACGCTACGACTACATTCCTTCGCACAAGATTTCGATACCGGTCAATAAGGAGAACGTGCTTGCCGCGGGGATAGTGTCGCCCGAACATGCTTCCATGATCCAGGACAGCATAGTGATCGAGATACCCAAGGACAAGGATTTCCTCACCAAGCCGGAACTCTTCATGCTCGACCTGCTGGCGGGTTATAAGTGGGACCGTCCCATCAACGTGCTCAACTACGGTGGCGACCTCGATATCGGTATCAAGGATTATCTGCAGTACGAGGGCTACTCATGCAAACTCGTTCCTTTCCGCAACCGTCCTTCTACGACCAATACCGGAAAGGTCGATACCGAAAGGCTTTATGACCTGATGACCAACGTCTACCGTTTCGATGCCATTTCGGCCGACAAATGGTATGTCGATTACCAGAACGCCTATACCTTCATGGGTGTGATGAGCATACGCGGCCTCTTCTACAACTGCGCCAACAGCTTCTTCAACGCCGGCGAAAAGGAAAAGGCCCTGGAGACCCTGGACCGCGGGCAGGAGGTCATGCACCGCTTCCCGCTTTGCGGAATCCCCGTTGGATTCTCGGGTAGCGACTACATGATAGTCAAGATGATAAGCCTCTACTTCAAGCTCGGCGAGAAGGAAAAGGCCATCGCCCTTGCCAACGCCTATTCGGAGGAGTTGATCGAATCGGTGCGCTTCTATCTGGGCTTCTACGACTATTCGCAGGACGAGTTCGAACTCGCATGCAACTACGTCTACTTCCTCTCCGACGCCCTTGAGGCAGGTGGAGAGAAGGAGATGGGCGATGCGATTACCGCCCGTGTGACCGAGATGGTCAAGCTTTTGTAAGCCTTACGAAGATACTCAGCGGGAGGGCTTTGCCGAACTTGTCGTTCAGTGCGAGCTCTCCCGATGTCATTTCTGCGCCGGCTCCCAGGTCGAGTGCTTCGCGGACGAGGGTCTCGCCGAGAGCGGCGGAATAGCCGTTCGAGTAGAGGTTGAGGACCATGAAGGAGTGTTCGGGAGAGAGGATGCGTCCCACCGAGCGCAGCATGTCGAAGAGGCATTCGTCCAGTTTCCATTTTTCGCCGTCGGGACCGTGGCCGTAGGCCGGGGGATCGAGGATTATGCCGTCGTACAGCTTGCCGCGGCGTGCTTCGCGCTGGGCGAATTTCATGGCGTCTTCCACGACCCAGCGTATGCCGTCAAGGCCGCTGGCCTCCATGTTTCCGCGAGCCCAGGTGACCACCTGGCGCACGCTGTCGAGATGCGTTACGTCCGCTCCGGCCTGCTTAGCCGCGAGGCTTGCCGCACCCGTATATGCAAAGAGGTTCAGCACTTTCGGAAGGCTGGCGGGGCTTCCTTCCGCCAGCCTCCTGGTATTGCTATAAATAAATTCCCAGTTGGGGGCCTGTTCGGGGAAAACACCCACGTGCTTGAAGGCGGTCAGTCCCAGCCTCAGGCGAAGGTCGAGCCCCTGCTGCATGCCGGGGTAGCGTATGTACCACTGGTCGTCCATGGCCTTGAGTCTCTCCCAGGTACCGCTGTCTTCCTTGCCGGCTTTGCCGAAACCAGCTCCCGGACGGAAGCACACGTGTGCCAGACGCCGCCATTCGGCCTCTCCCATGGTCTTGTCCCACAGGGCTTTAGGCTCGGGACGTATCATTATGGTCTTGCCGAAGCGTTCCAGTTTTTCGCCCCTGCCGCTGTCCAGTAGTTCATAGTCTTTCCATTGTGTGCCGGGATATTCAACCATGCCTTTTACGTTTTAACGTACAAATATGGCAATTTTGGTTTGAACAGAAAAAAGTTGATTAAATTTGTATCCGGAAAAATCTAAACAACCCAATATGCAACACATCGATTCCTACGATTTCAGAGGCAAAAAAGCCATCGTACGCGTGGACTTCAACGTTCCTCTTGACGAAAACTTCAACATCACCGACGACACCCGTATCCGTAGGGCCATCCCTACCCTCAAGAAGGTCCTTCAGGGAGGAGGCTCGCTGATTATCATGTCGCACCTCGGTCGTCCCAAGAAGGTGGAGGACAAATTCTCCCTCAAGCACATAGTAGGCCGCGTCAGCGAATGCCTGGGCGTTCCCGTCCAGTTCGCCGACGACTGCCAGAAGGCTGACGCGCAGGCCGCCGCCCTCAAGCCGGGCGAAGCCCTGCTGCTGGAGAATCTCCGCTTCTACGCCGAGGAGGAAGGCAAGCCCCGCGGACTCGCAGAGGATGCATCCGACGAGGAAAAGGCTGCCGCCAAGAAGGTGGTCAAGGAGAGCCAGAAGGCATTCACCGCCAAGCTCGCTTCCTACGCCGACTGCTACATCAACGACGCTTTCGGCACCGCGCACCGCGCACACGCTTCCACCGCCCTCATCGCCGCATTCTTCCCTAACGACAAGATGTTCGGCTACCTCATGGAAGGCGAGATCAATGCCATCGACAACGTGCTCAAGAACGCCAAGAGGCCCCTCACCGCCATCATCGGCGGCAGCAAGGTGTCCAGCAAGCTCGCCGTGCTCGAGAACCTCGTAGGCAAGGTGGACAACCTCATTATCGGAGGTGGAATGGGATATACCTTCATCAAGGCCGAAGGCGGAAAGATCGGCAACTCGCTCCACGAGGACGAACTCATCCCCCAGGCCCTGGAAATCAAGGCCAAGGCAAAGGAACTCGGAGTAAATCTGTCGCTCTCGGTGCAGACCATGGTGGCGGACAGCTTCGGTCCCGACGCCAACACCCAGCTCGTGCCTTCCAATGCAATTCCTGACGGATGGGAGGGAGTAGATGCCGGCCCCGAGTCGCTCGAAATGTGGAAGGAAATCATCCTCAAGTCCAAGACCATACTCTGGAACGGCCCCGTCGGAGTGTTCGAGATTCCCGCATTCGCCGGAGGTACCCTCCAGATTGCAAAATATCTTGCGGAGGCTACCGCTAACGGTGCCTACACCCTCGTAGGTGGAGGCGACAGCGTTGCCGCGGTTACCAAGATGGGCTTCGCCGACAAGGTCAGCTACGTCTCCACCGGAGGCGGCGCCATGCTCGAGGCCATCGAGGGCAAGGATCTCCCCGGCATAGCCGCAATCAGGGACTAATCCGACTGAATAACACTAACAAAACCAATAATATGAAAAGGACAATAACCTTACTGCTTCTTCTGGCATCCGCCGCCCTGTATGCCCAGGAGCGCCAGAACCTCTGGCCCAAGGGGCTTATGCCGGACAGGTCGGACCTCCAGATAGCGGCAATGAGAGACGTCGCGCGCAAGCCGGACTTCAAGCCCAACAAGAACCGCGAACCTTTCCTTTACTGGTATGAGGCTCCCGCCGAACCCAACGGAGGATGCATGATCCTCATTTCCGGAGGCAGCTACCAGAACCTCGCCGATGTCAAGCTCGTCGAGACCTGGCATCAGGAACTCACCAAGCTCGGTTTCCAGTGCGTAAATCTGGTTTACCGCACTCCCCGTCCCAAGGGACTGCCCATCTACCAGACCGCATGGGAAGACGGCCAGAGGGCCGTACGCCTTGTGCGGAGCCAGGCCGCAAAGCGTGGTTACGATCCCGAAAAGATAGGAACCATTTCGATGTCGGCCGGTTCCCACCTGGCCATACTGCTCGGCGCCAATTCCATGTCGCAGTCGTATGTTCCCGTGGATAAGATCGACACCGTTTCCTGCCACATCAACTGGGCTATCGTAAATGCGCCCGCCTACGTCACCACCGACGGCGAGAAGGGTTCCCGCGCCACCCGCGAGGGATACGGCCCCGACGTAAAGCTCAGCCCTGTGTTCAACTTTGACGCCAAGACCTGTCCCATGAGCCTGCACCACGGCGGAATGGATCCCTATTCCCCCAATGGCTCGGTGCTTGTTTATCGCAAGCTTCACAGCATAGGAGTTCCCGCCGAACTGCACATCTATCCCAACGAAGGACACAAGGCACTTGGTTTCGACCGTGCTGTTGAGTTCATGCGCCAGATGGGTATCCTGCCCGCCCTCGGTCCTGAGGAAAAGGTCATGGAGCGCTTTACTTCCGACGAAGACCGCGATGATTCCAAATACAAGAAGGAATTTATCTGGCCGGAAGGAAAGAAGCCCAACCAGCAGGACCACATGAACGAGCCCTACATCGAGTGGCATTTCCCCAAGGTACTCAAGACTAAGGCTATCCAGATCGTGTATTCCGGCGGTGCCTACAGGCGCAATAGCCCCGAGAACGTGGAGGGCGGCCCTACCCGCCGTTTCTTCAACTCCAAGGGAATGACCGTGGTTACTCTCAAGTACCGTTCGCCCCGTCCTACCGAGGACAGCGGACTGGAGAAGTACACCTGCGCATGGCAGGACCTCCAGCGTGCAGTCCGCATGGTGCGCAAGGAAGCCCCTTCGTACGGACTTGATCCCGATCGCATCGGTATCTTCGGCGGTTCGGCCGGAGGCCATCTCACCCTCATGGGTGCGACTTCCTCGCTGCATCAGTCATATCTTCCCATCGACGATATCGACAAGGAATCCTGCACGGTACAGTGGGGTCTGGCCCTCTATCCGGCATACGGACATTTCCGCACCGAGGACGGCAAGTACTGGCTCGTGCCCGACTTCTCGTTCGACAAGGCTACCGCTCCCTGCATCTTCATGCACGGCGACTCCGACTACTGCCTCGCAATCAATTCCGTGCTTGCATGGGAGAAGATGCGCGCCATCGGCGTCCAGAGCGAACTTCACATCCTGGCCCTGCGCACCCACGTATTCCAGAAATCCGCAGCTCCCGGAACCGGAAGTTACAACTATCTGGATCACATGTGGGACTACATGACCCGAATGGGATTCAATAAGTAAGGCTTTTTAAACCGGATGCGCGAAATGCGTTTCCGGTTTTTTGGGAGGTTCCGGCTTGCAGATTGCGGCCGGAATCTTTCTTTTATATGCCATCACCACAAGGCAGATACCGGCGATGACGAAGGGGATGCTCAGCAGCTGGCCCATGTCAAGGGCCATGGTGTTCTCGAATTCCACCTGGGGTTCCTTGATGAATTCGATCAGGAAACGCATGCCGAAGCAGCCGATAAAGAACATTCCGAAAAGGAAGCCTCGCCAGGTCTTTTCCAGACGGAACTTGTACCGCAGCACAAGGTAGAGGCCGAGGATGAGGTACGACAGGGCCTCGTAGAGTTGGGTGGGATGCTTGGGCACCGTCTCGTGGTTGCGGTCGAAGATTATGCCCCAGGGGAGGGTGGTAGCGTCGCCGTAAATCTCGGAATTGAAGAGGTTTCCGAGCCTGATAAAGCAGCCCGCGAAAGCCACGGTAATGACCAGACGGTCCATGATCCACAGGTAGTCGAAGTTGTTGTCTTTGCCGTATTTGGCGGCGAACCACCACATTCCGAGCAGGATGGCTATGGCGCCGCCGTGCGATGCCAGGCCGCCCTTCCACACCAGCAGGATTTCCAGGAAAGCCTCCCAGTTGCTCATGCCCATGCGGGCTATCATCGGATCCGGAGTTCCTCCGAACATGGCTACGAACGGAGCGAAGTAATACGTGGGCTGGTAGAAGATGCAGTGTCCCAGCCTTGCCCCGATTATTGTGGAGAGGAAGAGGGTGAGCAGCAGCGGGTCCAGAAGTTCTTCGCGGACGCCTTCGCGGCGGAAGAACCAGCGGAAAAGATACCAGCCGAGAATGAATCCGGCGACGAACATCAGCCCATACCATCGGACGTTCAGGGCGCCCAGGCGGAGCAGTACTGGATCGACGTTCCAGTGTATGGCAAGTAAATCGGTCATTTGCACGCAAATATAGCGATTATTTTTCGTGTTCAAAGGCATATTTTTTGTATATTCGGGGCGGAAATTCAGGAGAATAAAATGCTTAGTGTGTTGATAGCCGCCGCCCTATGCCCCGTCGCCCAGGCGGATTCGGTAATGACGATCACCCTCGACGAAGCCATGCAGATCGCTCTCAGCGAAAATCCTTCTGTAAAGGTCGCCGACAAGGAGATAGAAGTAAAGAAATATGCAAAGAAGGGCAGTTATGCTGCCCTCTTCCCCGACGTTAACGCAAGCGGGTCGTTCAACCGTACGCTCAAGAAGCAGGTAATGACCATGGATATGGGAGGCCAGTCCATCAGCATCGAGGTGGGCCGGTGGAACACCGTCAACGGAGGTATAACCGCATCCATGCCCCTAGTCAACGCCCAGCTCTGGAAGAGTCTGAAGATTTCCGGAGAAGATGTGGAGCTTGCCGTCGAAAAGGCGCGTTCGTCCAGGCTGGAGATGGTCAACCAGGTAAAGCAGGCATGGTACGGGGTGCTGCTCGCCAAAGAGGCCGACAAGGTTTACCGCAGCGTGTACGACAACGCGGTCCAGAACTGCGAACTCACCGAAAAGAAATATAACGCCTCGCGTGCTTCCGAGCTTGACCTTACCCGCGCAAAGACTTCCGTCGCCAATGCGGTGCCGGGAATGTACCAGGCCGAGAACGCGGTCTATCTGGCGCTGTGGCAGCTCAAGGCGGTCATGGGCATAGACCTCGACGCAGCCATTGACGTGGCCGATTCGCTCAACGCCTATTCGGGTGAGCTCGGGGCGGGACTCTTGCCGGATTCGGAAGACCTGTCCGGAAACTCGGCCCTCCGCCAGCTCGAAATGCAGGCGGCGCAGCTTGCCAACAGCATCAAGGCCCAGAAGTACGCCAATCTACCTTCTCTCGCACTTGCTGCTTCCTACACGGTCAACGCCATGGAGAACGAACTCAACTTCAGCCAGTACGACTGGTTCCCGTACTCGTACGTCGCCCTCAGCCTTAACATCCCCATCTTCGCCGGAGGCAAGAGGCACAGTGCGGTCCGTCAGGCAAAACTCCAGGCGGAGGAGCTCGACATCCAGCGCGAGAATACCGAGCGCCAGCTACGCATAGCCATCCGTCAGAGTCTTAGTACAATGGAGACCGCAGCAAAGAGTTATACCTCCGCACTTGAGGCCCTTGAATCGGCCGAAAAGGCCTACGACATAGCGTCCAAATCGTACGAAGTCGGACGCAGCACCCTGACTGACCTTAACGACGCGCAGCTCGCCCTTACGCAGGCCCGGCTGTCGGCCAGTCAGGCAATTTACAACTTCGTGGTGGCCAAGGCCGGCCTCGAGAGCACTATAGGAACAGATTATATAGCAGAAACCCGATAACAAATGAGAGGAACAGCATTGATTGCGCTCGCAGTCCTTGCACTTGCAGGATGCGCAGGAAAGAATAACAATAAGTCGGCAGCAGCCGGTCAGCAGACCCAGGCACCCGCGGTGCAGGACGTCAAGGTAATATCGGCCGCCATGGAAACCGTACTGCAGGAGGGCAGGTATTCCTCTACCGTCCAGGCCAACGTTACCAATAACATAGCCCCGCAGAGCGGTTCCAGAATTCAGAAAATCAACGTTGAGGTTGGCGATTACGTCTATGCCGGTCAGATCCTTGCAGAGATGGACCGCGTTCAGCTCGACCAGGCCAAACTCCGGCTCTCGAACGCCGAGACCGAGCTTGCCAGGATTAAGCAGCTGTACGAGCAGGGCGGAGTCGCGCAGAGCGATTTCGAAGCCCAGGAGCTTAATTACAAGGTGTCCAAGAGCAGCTACGACAACCTTCTGGAGAACACCATACTCCGTTCTCCCGTGACCGGCGTGGTGAGCGCCCGCAATTATGACCGAGGCGATATGTACGGGATGGCGAGTCCCATCTTCACGGTGCAGCAGATAGTTCCCGTCAAGCTCCTGATAGGCATTTCCGAAGCCGATTACACCAAAGTGCACAAGGGCGACAAGGTGAGCATCACCGTGGACGCCTTCCCAGGCAAGAGCTATTCCGGCAGCGTGGTGCGCATCTATCCCACCATCGATCCCATGACCCATACCTTCAACGTCGAGGTCAGGGTTCCCAATCAGGACCGTCAGCTCCGCCCGGGCATGTACGCCAGGGTTTCCGTTGCGTTCGGCAGCAACCGCAGCATCGTAGTTCCCGACGTGGCGGTGGTGAAGCTTCAGGGGGCCGGACAGCGCAGCGTCTTCGTGGTCGAAGATAGTGTGGCTGTCGAGAAGGTGGTTACCCTGGGCAGCCACTTCGACGGCAAATACGAGATCCTTACCGGTCTGAACGAAGGCGAGATGGTGGTAGTGAAGGGTCAGGCCTCGCTGCGTAACGGCAGTCCGGTTTCAATCATGGAATAGGGCGGTATGGGAATCATCAAAACTGCAGTCAAGAACCGGGTGACGACCGCTTTGGTGTTCGTCGCCTTCATGATATTCGGCATATTCTCGCTCATCAACATCTCGATAGCGCAGCTGCCGGATTTCGACGCCAACACCATCATGGTGATGAGCTCGTACCCTGGGGCAAATGCCTCCGATATCGAGACGAACCTCACCAAACTCCTGGAGAACGCCCTCAACGGCGTTGAGGACCTCAAGAAGCTGTCTTCGCAGTCCAAGGAGAACGTGAGCATACTCACGCTCGAATTCGAATACGGTACCGACATAGCCGAGGCTACCAACAACGTCCGTGACAAGCTGGACATGGTCAACTCCACCCTGCCCGACGGATCGTCCAAGCCGGTGATCTTCAAGTTCAGCGCCGACGACATCCCCATCATGATGTTCACGGCCTCCGCGAAGGAGAGCCTTCCCGGACTTGAAAAGATCCTGGACGACCAGGTTTCCACCCCTCTGGCCCGCGTCAAGGGAGTCGGAACCGTCAGCGTGAGCGGAGCTCCCACCAGGGAGATCCAGGTGTACTGCGACCCGAACAAGCTCGAGGCCTATCATCTCAATATCTCCGGCATAGCCGCGATAATCTCGGCCGAGAACCGCAATATCCCTTCCGGCAACATCGATATTGGTTCCAGCACCTACACCCTCCGTGTGGAGAAGGAATTCGGCGACCCGTCGGAACTGCTGGACGTAGTCGTGGGTTATTCCGGGAACCAGACGGTGCTTCTGCGCGACGTGGCTGTCGTTCGTGACGGCAGCGAGGAGCGTGAGCAGGAATCCTACACCGACGGAACCCGCGCCGCCCGTATAGTCATTCAGAAGCAGACCGGTGCCAACACTGTCAACGTCAGCCGCGGAGTCCACAGGCAGCTCGCCCAGATACGCAAGACCCTTCCGTCCGACATTGAGATCAAGATGATCTATGACGGCGCCGACGACATCATCGACACTATCAACTCGCTGAAGGAAACCATACTCATCACCTTCCTCGTCGTGATGCTGGTGGTGTTCGTCTTCCTCGGCAGGTGGCGCAATACCTTCATTATCATCCTCTCAATCCCTATCGCCCTGCTGGCGTCGCTGGTATATCTTTTTGCCACCGGCAATACCCTCAACATCATTTCGATGGCATCGCTTTCAATCGCCATAGGAATGGTTGTGGACGACGCCATAGTCGTGCTCGAGAACGTGACCACGCACCTCGAGAGGGGAGAGAAGCCCAGCGAGGCTGCAATCCACGGAACTTCCGAGGTGGGTATCTCAGTTATAGCGTCCACGCTCACCATGCTCTGCGTGTTCCTGCCGCTGACTCTCATCAAGGGCATGACTGGAATGATGTTCAAGCAGCTGGGCTGGATCGTGAGTATCATCATGATAGTGTCCACAACCGCGGCGCTTACCCTGGTGCCCATGTTGTGCGCATCCTTCCTGAATGCCAGCAAGCCCAAGGGGAAGCTTTACAAATGGTTCTTCATCCCTATTGACAAGGCCCTGGACGGCATTTCGGCAGGTTACGCCAAGGTAATAGCCTGGGCGACCACCCACCGCAAGACCGTCATATTCGGCTTCCTGGCCGCGTTCCTCGCCACCTTCATCTTCGTGGCTCCCGGAATAAAGAGCGAGTACTTCCCCAAGATGGACGAGGACAGGGTTACCATCAGCATCGACCTTCCGATGGGAACGGCGCAGGCAACTACTGCTGTCGTAGCCGAGAATATCTATCGGGACCTCCTGGAGAGCATCCCGGAAATTACCGTCTGCAACTACACCTTCGGTCAGGCCGACTCCGACAATATACTGGCGTCCATGCGCAGCAACGGTACGCATATCATATCGTTCAGCATGCACATAGGCTCCAAGACCGAACGCGAGCGCAGCTCCACCGAGATAGCCGACAATGTGCGTGCTATCCTCAGGCGCTATCCCGAGATCCGCAAGGCTACCGTGTCCGAGGGTGGCGGTGGAATGGGCGGCGGTTCCAGTGTGCAGCTCGAGATATACGGTTACGACTTCCACGAGACTGACGCTGCCGCCAAGGCCATTCAGGAGAAGATGAAGGCCGATCCCGCCTTCGCCCAGGTGGTGCTCAGCCGCGATGAATACACCCCTGAATATCAGGTGGATTTCGACCGCGAGAAGCTGGCCCTTAACGGGCTGAACTCCTCCACCGCCGGTGCTGCTTTCAGCGCGGCGATGAGCGGAACCATAGCATCGTATTACCGCGAAGACGGCGATGAATATTACATCAGGGTGCGTTACGCCCCCGAGTTCCGCACCAGCGTTGCCGACATGGAGAATATCCTGGTTTACAATCCGGCCGGCAAGGCCATCAGGCTCAAGGAACTGGGAACCATCGTGGAGACCGAGGTGCCTCCCACCATCGAACGCCGCAACCGCCAGCGCTACATCAGCGTTACCGGCCTCGTTGCTGCAAAGGTGGCTCTTTCGGACGCCGTGGCTGTCACCAACCGAATCATTGACGAAACGCCCATGCCGTCCAGTCTTTACACCATGATTTCCGGCGACTACGAGGACCAGCAGAAGATGTTCGGCGATATGGCCGTCCTGATGCTGCTGATGGTCATCCTGGTCTACATCGTGATGGCCTCGCAGTTCGAGTCGTTCATGAGCCCGTTCGTAATCATGTTCAGCCTGCCCTTCGCCGCCGTAGGCGTCATCCTCGGCCTGTGGATATCGGGCATCGCCCTCAGCGTGATGGGAATGGTAGGTATAATAATCCTGATCGGTATAGTGGTGAAGAACGGTATCGTGCTCATCGACTACACCATACTCTGCCGCGAGCGCGGAATGAACGTGCTGGAGGCTTCGGTCACGGCCGCCCGCAGCCGTCTGCGTCCTATTCTTATGACTACTCTCACCACCGTGCTTGGCATGCTGCCCATGGCACTCGGCCGTGGTGAGGGCTCTGAGATGTGGAACGGATTGGGAACGGTGGTGTGCTGGGGACTCAGCATCTCCACCCTCGTGACTCTCGTCCTTATCCCTACAGTTTACTGCGTCTTCGCCTCCAGGCAGGAAAGGCGCGCCAACCGTAAAGCAGGAAAGAAATGAAAGCGGTTTTTATAGTTTACAACCAGGCCTACGGCGATGAGATCGTCGCAGTTCTCGATGCCGCCGGGCATAAGGGTTTCACCCGATTCGACGGGGTGGGAGGCCGCGGCTCCGAAAGTGGAATCCCGCATTTTAACAACCACGCGTGGCCCGAATACAATGACGCCCTGCTGGTAATGATGGACGATGCCGCAGTGGCTCCGTTGCTGAAAGAACTCAAGGCCAAGGACGAAGCTACTCCGGCCCTCGGCCTGAGGGCATTTGCCTGGAACATTGAAAATGTTCTGTAAAATTGTTATATTTGCCTCACTATGATAGTTATCGACGAACATAATTTCGAAGAAACCATCCTTTCCTCAAAGGTCGCGATGGTTGACCTCTGGGCTTCGTGGTGCGGCCCCTGCCGCATGCTTTCCCCTACCGTGGACGACATTGCAGAAGAGTATGCCGGCCGGGTGGCGGTAGCCAAATGCAACGTGGACGACAATGAAGAGGTCGCCGAACGCTTCGGTGTCCGCAACATCCCCACGATCCTATTCTTCAAGGACGGACAGCTTGCCGACAAGTCCGTCGGTCTGGTGTCCAAACAGCAAATCGAATCCATTCTTAACAATCTTCTCTAGTATGAAAAAGTTAATCGTCGCCTTTGCCGCCGCACTGCTCTCGCTGAGTGCGTTTGCGCAGTTCGGAATAATGGCCGGCGTCACTTCTTCCGAATCAACCTTCAAGGAGGCCAAGGCCACTTACGAGGAAATAACCCAGTATCATGTGGGTATCACCTACAAGATTCCCGTTCTCGGCAATGCCGTCGCACTCCAGCCTTCCCTCATCTACAACGTCAAGGGAATGAGCATCGGCGACGCCAAGGAAGTTGTCAACGTTGAGGACTACAAGGCCGACTTCAATACCGGTTTCCTCGAGCTGCCAGTACAGCTGCAGGTTGGATTCAGCGTAAACGGCATACGTCCCTTCGCGTTCGTGGAGCCCTTCGTGGGTTACGCCATCACCAACGAGACCAAGAAGGACCTCGACGTGCTCGGTGAAGACATCGTTTCCGACCATAAGACCGACTGGTCCACCGTCAGGAACCGCCTCGAGTACGGTTACGGCCTGGGCTTCGGTATAGAGCTCCTGGGAACCCTGCAGGTTTCCGCCCGTTATTTCTGGAACATGGGCCAGCTCTACGAGGACGATGCCGCCGCAGTTACCGATGCGAACGCTGCCGTCAACACTATCCTCTCCAACACCAAGGAGCAGAAGTGCAACGGTATCATGGCATCGATTTCTATCCTCTTCTGATAGGAGAGTCTGCGTATGACGGATAAATCGGCGGTGTTTTTTTGCTCCGCCAGCAACCGGATAGACCCCAAATACACTCAGGCCGCGCGGGAAGTAGTCCGTGCGGCTTGTTTGGCTGGATACGGCATAGTCTCCGGGGGGTCGTTCCGTGGAACCATGGGTGCCGTGGCCGATACCGCAGCGGAATGCGGAGTCCCCAACAAGGGAGTTCTGCCGCGCTTTATGAGAGGGCTCGAGCACAAGGCACTTACCGAACTCGTGTGGACGGAATCCATGTCCACGCGTAAGGAGGAGATGCGTCGGGGCACCTGCCTCGCCGTGGCCCTTCCAGGAGGCATCGGGACTATGGACGAACTTTTCGAGACCGTGGTGCTCGCCAAACTGGGGCGCTGGTCCGGGAAGATTATAGCATATAATTTCGAAGGGTACTTCGAGCCCCTCAAGGCCCTTCTCCGCCATTTCGAGGCTGAGAAGATGATGGGAGAGGAAGAAGTCGCCCTCGTACATTTCCCGGAAACCCCGGAAGAATTCAAAGCACTTCTTTAGGATGCAGGCAGAAGACGTCAGGATATATCTTGGCCGCGACTGGACGGAGGTCATAGGACTTCTGGACGATGCGCTGCGCTCCGACGTCGAACTGCTAAACGACATCAACGGTGGCATACTTGCCAATGCCGGCAAAATGCTCCGGCCCATGCTTACCCTGCTTTCCGCAAGGGCGTGCAACGGGGGAAAGACCGTGCATGAGAGCGTGCGCTATGCTGCCGCGGGCGAAATCCTTCACAACGCCACCCTCCTTCACGACGACGTGGCCGACAGTGCCGCAACCAGGCGCGGAACCCCTACGGTAGCTTCGCGTTGGGGCGATACCCCGGCCGTGCTCGTGGGCGATTTCTGGCTCGCGAGGGCGGTCTCCCTTCTGATGGACAGCAACAACCTGAAGTGGACCATAGTGGCCTTCGGGAGGACGCTCACCAACCTTGCTGAGGGAGAAATGCTGCAACAGCAGAAGGCTTTCAGCGCCGATACGACGGTGGACGATTACCTTCGGATCATTTACTGCAAGACCGCATCGCTCTTCGAGACCGTATGCCAGTCCGGTGCCCGTTCGGTGGGTGCCGACGAAGCTTGGATTGACGCCCTGTCCCGTTACGGGAAGGCTCTCGGGATGGCGTTCCAGATAAGGGACGACATTCTGGACTACGACGGAGGCGACCGTACGGGCAAACCCACTGGCGCCGATCTCCGTGAACGCAAGATAACCCTTCCCCTGCTGGGCGCCCTTTGCGGTTCGCCCAGGGAGGAGGAGATACGCTCGATGATACGGGGTATCCCCGCTCATCCGGAATATACGGCTGCCATCAACGCCTTCGTGCATGCCAACGGGGGAGTCGATTATGCGTCAAAGAGGCTCGCGGACTTCGTACGCGAGGCCGTGGAGACCCTTTTCGTGCTGCCCGCTTCACGCGACCGCGAGATCCTGGAGTACCTTGCAAACCAGCTTACCGATAAAGTGAAATGAGGTTCTCCGACATCCATATGGCAGACGATACCGTCCGGGCACTTGCCGGGATGGTGGATTCGGGCAAGGTGCCTCACGCCCTGCTCTTCCACGAGGAGGACGGGGGAGGGGCGGTGCCACTCGCGGTAGCTTTTCTGCAGTATCTTTACTGCCGCAACCGGCATGACGGGGATTCCTGCGGAGAGTGCCCGGCCTGCAACAAGGTCGGCAAACTCATTCATCCGGACATCCACTTCATCTTCCCCCTGGTGCTTTCGTCCGGGACCCTCTCGGTGAATTATTCCGCCGAATGGCGTTCGTTGGTGCTGGGCAGGCCCGACTTCTCGGAGGGCGACCTCTACGACAGCCTTGGCTTCGAAGGCAAGAATACCGTAATAGGCAAGGACGAGATAGCCTCCCTCCTGCGCACCCTCAACCTTAATTCGCTCGAAGGCGGATACACTTCCGTGCTTATCTACCTTCCGGAGAAGATGAATCCCGTGGCGGCCAACAAACTGCTCAAGGTGCTGGAGGAGCCTCCGCAGAAGACCCAGTTCGTGCTGGTCACGCATGCCCCGGAAAAACTGCTGCCGACTATCCTGTCCCGCTGCCAGATGGTACGCCTAAAGCCTACCGGAGTCGGGACCGTGCTGCGTTACGACGACGGCGGGTTGCTGACATCGCTCATGGATGCGCTGATAGCCCGCGACCTCCCCGCTGCGCTCGCAGTGGGAGAACAGCTCGCCGACCTTCCCTCGCGCGACAACGCCAGGGCCTTCTGCCGCTTTGCGGCGGAAAAGATTCGTAGGGTGTTCCTCAT
Source organism: uncultured Bacteroidales bacterium (assembly GCA_946187975.1). Taxonomy (GTDB): domain Bacteria; phylum Bacteroidota; class Bacteroidia; order Bacteroidales; family UBA932; genus Cryptobacteroides. Next base: position 16,963 of record CAMHTE010000033.1, read on the forward strand.
CCAGCAGGGGCTCGCTTCCCTCGCCGGCGACGACGCGGATGTGGCTGCCTGGGCCGGCAAATGCCGCAAGACCTTCCCGCGCAAAGCCCTCGAGATACTCGACAGGACCGACGGGCGCATAGCGCGGAACGTTAACCTTAAGATCCTCTTCACCGACCTGGTGGACAGGATGTTCCTGAATATTTGACAGTATGGAGAACGAGAATATAAATATGGACTGCAACCGCGGCTGCGTGTCGGTGCACGACGTGCAGAGCGGCGAAACCACATTCACATACCGTGAGGGCTGCTGCAAGCTCAAGGACCACGATTACCTTCACGGCATTCCGGACCAGAGTTTCCGGGATATCTTCGAGGTGCGCTTCAAGAATACCCGCAAGGGTTTCTACCGCAACGCCTCTGGGCAGAACGTGAAGATAGGCGACATGGTCATCGTGGAAGCCGTTACAGGTTACGACCTCGGCATAGTCACCCTCGAGGGGCCGGTCGTAGGACGGCAGCTCAAATGCAAAGGCATCGATCCCGAGACCTATGAATTCAAGAAGGTTTACCGCAAGGCCCGCCAGAGCGATATCGAGCGCTGGCAGGAGGCTATAGCCCGCGAGCAGGACACCATGATCCAGGCCCGCCGCATCTCCGCCGAGATGGGTCTCGAGATGAAGATAGGTGACGTGGAATTCCAGGGCGACGGCAGCAAGGCCATCTTCTACTACATCGCCGACGGCCGCGTGGACTTCCGCCAGCTTATCAAGGTGTTCGCCGAGGAGTTCCGTATTCGCATAGAGATGAAGCAGATAGGCGCCCGTCAGGAAGCCGGGCTCATCGGAGGCATAGGCATCTGCGGACGCGAGCTCTGCTGCGCCCGTTACATCACCAACTTCAAGAGCATCTCCACTTCGGCGGCACGCGTCCAGGACCTCTCGCTTAACCCTCAGAAACTGGCCGGGCAGTGCGGAAAGCTCAAGTGCTGCCTCAATTACGAGGTAGCCGTCTATCAGGACGCCCAGTCGCGCATCCCGCGTGTGCAGGAGCCGCTTGAGTTCCAGGATGGACTGGCCTACCTGCGCAAGACCGACATCCTCCGCGAGGTGCTGTACTTCTCGTACGACAAGACCTCCGACGCCGACCTCTACGCGCTTGACGCATCCGACGTGAGGGAGATAATCAAGATGAACCGCAACGGCATCAAGCCCGAGTCGCTGCGCACCGAGCCCGAACCCTCCGCTCCCGAATTCGTCACTTCCGTGGGCGACGACAGCAT
>CAMHTE010000034.1 GCA_946187975.1 uncultured Bacteroidales bacterium
CGCTTTTTGATGGCGAGAACAATTGGTAAACTGGACTATTCTTTGGTACAATTTTGGTACAATTTTAAAGAAAAACCCCATCTGACGTGTGTCAGATGGGGTTTTGAGTGACTCCTACAGGACTCAAACCTGTAACCTTTTGATCCGTAGTCAAATGCTCTATTCAATTGAGCTAAGGAGCCAGGTTATTTTCAACCTTTTTATGCTTCCTCCTTCTGTACGAAGGTGCGCTCCTTAATGCGGGCCTTCTTACCGGCGAGGTTGCGGAGGTAGAAGATGCGTGCGCGACGCACTTTACCGTACTTGTTGACAGTTATGCTGTCGATGGCGGGGGAGTGGAAGGGGAAAATCCTCTCGACACCGATACCGCCGGAAACTTTGCGGACCGTGAAAGTCCTGGTATAAGGGGTTGCACCGCTAATCTGGATGACAACGCCACGGAAATCCTGAAGCCTGAACTTGTCGCCTTCCTTGATCTTGCAGCTGACGGTGATGGTATCACCGGCCTTGAAATCGGGGAAGTTCGCCACATTCTCGTTGGCGAAGGACTTCTCTACCAAATTGATAAGATCCATAATCTTTGCTCATTTAAGCGCAGCGTCGCCGAACCGTTCGATGAGAGGCTGCTTTTGGGACGGCAAAAGTACTAATTATTTTGTAAATAGCAAAATTATCCGCTAAAAATATTGACTTTCCTTCTCGAACACGCTCTTGTCTTCGCGGGAAGGATCGGGCTTTACCGCAGGGGATGCAGCCAGCTTTTCGATTGCTTCCCTGTCGGAGCCGCGAAGCTTGCGGGGTATCCAGACGAGGATCTTTACATAGAGGTCGCCGCGACCGTATGAGTTGACGGACGGAAGGCCCTTTCCGCGCAGGCGCTGGACAGTTCCCGACTGGGTGCCGGACTCGAGTTTGAGTTTATACGGGCCGTCGAGGCAGGGGACGGATATCTCGCAGCCGAGGATAGCGTCGGTCACCGAGATTACGCGGGTATAGAAGAGGTTCTCGCCTTCACGTTTGAGCTGGGGATGCGGCTGCTCTTCCACCACTATCAGCAGGTCGCCGTTGACGCCTCCGCGAGGGGCGGAATGGCCTTCTCCGCGAACGCTGATCTGCATGCCGTTCTCGACTCCTGCGGGGATATGGACGCGTACGGTTTCTTTCTTGCGCTCCAGGCCGGTGCCCTTGCAGCGCGGGCAGGGGTTGGACACTATCTTACCTTCGCCGTTGCACTGGGGGCAGGTGGTGTAGGTCATGGCACGGCCGAACAGGGAGTTGACGGTCTGGCCGACCTGGCCCGAGCCTTTACAGTTGGGGCAGATCTTGAGGTCGGATGCATTGCGGGTACCACGGCCGTCGCAGTCGGGGCAGGGGCGGTTGCGTTCCAGCACCACCTCTTTGTCGCATCCGGTAGCGATTTCCTCGAGGGTAAGGCGCACGCGGGTACGTATGTCGCGGCCGCGCATGACACGCGAGCCTTCGCGGTTGCCGCCTCCGAAATTGAAACCTCCGAAACTGAAGCCGCCTCCGTTGCCGCCGAAACCGAATCCACCGCCGAAGAGGTCGTTGAGTATGTCGTTTAGGTTGCCGAAGCCGTGGCTGAAGTCGGGCCCTGCCGCACCGTCCACGCCGGCGAAGCCGAACTGGTCGTATTTTGCCTTCTTGTCAGGGTCGGACAGAACCGAATATGCCTCGGAGGCCTCCTTGAACTTTTCCTCGGCGGTCTTCTTCTCGGCGTCGGAACCGTTGACCCAGCGGTCGGGGTGCCATTTGAGGGCTGCCTTGCGGTAGGCCTGCTTTATATCGTCGGCGGAGGCCCCTTTCTGGAGCCCCAGCACCTCGTAGTAATCGCGTTTTTCTGCCATTGCCTTATGCTCCTACAACTACTTTTGCGTAGCGGATGACCTTTCCGTTGAGGGTATAACCCGTCTGAACCACATCTATCACCATGCCCTTCTGCTCAGGAGCGGGGGCGGGGAACTGTGTCACGGCCTCGTGGAGGTCGGTGTCGAACTTCTGTCCCTTTGCTTCGATTACTGCCAGGCCGCGGGTTTTGAGGTAATCCATCAACTTGTTGTAGATGAGGGAAGTACCTTCTTTTGCAGCCTCGTCGGACGAGTCGGCAAGCAGGGCCATGGCGCGTTCGCAGTCGTCCAGTACCGGAAGCAGTCCCTTGATGGTGTCGGCCGCTGCCGAACCCACGAGGGCCAGCCTGTCTTCGGCGCTACGGCGGCGGTAGGTTTCGAATTCGGCCATAAGCCGCAGGTAATCATTGTGTTCGCTTGCGAGTTTATCTTCGAGTTCCTTCACCTTTTCCCTGAGGTTCGGGTTCTTTTTCTTTTCTTCTGCCATAATAGTTTGTTGCTATCGGACCCGGAAGTCCGCAGCAAAGATACACAAAAGTTCTGCCAACGGGGCCACCGCTGACATATTGTCAGATTTTTACGTATATTTGTAAGAATGAAAAGGTTTTTGTTACTGGCCGCGTCCTTTCTTCTTCTCGCTTCCTGCGGAAACGGAAAGCCTGCATTTGCCAACCGTGCGGAGGCGATAGCGGCGCAAATCAAGGATCCGTCCTCGAAGTATGTGGTGGTTGCCTGCCACAGGGGAGACTGGAGGAATTTTCCGGAGAATTCCATCCCTGCCATAGAGAGCGTCATACGGATGGGAGCTGATATAGTGGAGATAGACCTTAAGATGACGGCTGATTCAGTGCTGGTGCTTTCGCACGATAAAGACCTCCTTCGATGCACCAATTTCAACCGGGTGTTCGCGGACGTGCCGGGCAAGAGCCCCAAGGTTAAGAACCTGACGCTGGACGAGATCCGTCAGCTGCGCCTGAAAAGGGCCCACGGAGTCGTGGTGGATACCCTGTGCATCCCCACGCTGAGGGAGGCTTTGGCGTGCTGCAAGGACCGTATCTGCGTGAACGTGGATCAGGGTTATGAGTATTACGACAAGGTGCTGGCGATCGCTGAGGAACTCGGCGTGACGGACCAGATACTAATAAAGAGCAGTAAGCCCATCGAGGTGGTCGCCGCTCATGAGGCTGCATACGAACACAATATGATGTACATGCCCATAGTGAATATCCAGCGTCCTGCCGGCAAGGAACTCTTCGAATCCTACATGGGGCAGGGGGTGGTTCCGCTTGCCTACGAGGTGTGCTGGAGCAGCAATGCGGACGGCGCCTTCGACGAGGCATGCCGCAGGATACTCGACCAGGGCTCGAAGATATGGGTGAACACCATCTGGGCCAGCCTGTGCGGCGGGAACGGCAACGACGACGATGCCGCATACATGGCAGCGGACCCCGGAGACGTTTACCGTCAGTATCTGGACCACGGCGTAAGCATGATACAGACCGACCGCCCGGAGCTTCTCATCCGGTGGCTTGAAAAAATAGGAAGACATACACTTAACTGAATAACTGATTATGGGATTTTCGGATTTTTATCGGGTGAGCGGACCGGCGAACTACAAGGTTGCCCCCGACAAGGTTGACAAGACGTACAAGCGCCTGCGCTTCCAGGCCTTCCTGGCCGGAACGTTTGGTTACGCGCTGTACTACGTCTGCCGTCTTTCGATGGGCGTGATGAAGCAGCCCATCATCGATGCCGGACTGCTTAACGCTACACAGCTCGGTATCATTGGAGCCTGCCTCTACTGGGCCTACGCCCTCGGTAAACTGGTGAACGGCTTCCTGGCCGACAGTTCCAATATCAAACGCTTCATGGCTACCGGCCTGGTAGTGTCGGTGGTGATGAACTTTACCATGGGGATACTCGGAGTGGCCGCCCTTAACGGGGCCATCGCCAACTCAGCCCTCTTCCTGCTCTTCGCGGTATGCTGGGCGGTGAACGGCTGGTCCCAGTCGATGGGCGCCCCTCCTGCAATCATAGCCCTCTCCCGTTGGTATCCGCTGCGTATACGAGGCACATATTACGGCTTCTTCAGCTCGTCGCACAATATGGGAGAAGGTCTTTCCTTCGTGTTCGTGGGTATGCTCGTGGCCTCCTTCGGATGGAAGTGGGGCTTCTTCGGGGCAGCCCTCGCCGGTGTGCTCGGCATCCTCATCATACTCTTCTGGCTGCACGACACCACCGAAAGCAAGGGCCTTCCTCCGATTGAGACGCTTGCCGGGGAAGAGGCTCAGCATGAGGGACTTACCCCTGAGCAGAAGCGTGCCGAGACCAAGCGCATGCAGGCTGCCGTCATCCGTAATCCCGGAGTGTGGATCCTTGCGCTGGCGAGCGCCTTCATGTACATGAGCCGCTACGCCATCAACGAGTGGGGAGTCATTTTCCTCCAGGAATCACATGGATACGATCTGGGTCAGGCTGCGGCTATCATAGGTATCAACCCTATCTTCGGTATTATCGGAACGGTTGTGTCCGGATGGCTTTCGGATGCCATATTCAAGGGCGACAGGAAGTATCCTGCCTTCGTCGCCGGTATCCTCGAAGCCATGGCGCTCGCACTCTTCCTCTTCGGAAGTGGCTGGACATGGCATATCGGTTCCTTCACGCTGGTTGTTTCCGATAAGCTTATAATGATTACCTCCATGGTGCTCTTCGGCGTCGCCATCGGAGTGCTGATTTCCTTCCTGGGGGGCCTCATGGCTGTGGATCTGGTTCCCCGTCAGGCTACGGGAGCGGCCCTTGGAATCGTCGGCATGGCATCCTATGCAGCGGCAGGTCTGCAGAACGTGGTGACTGGTCTCATCCTGGATAAAAACATCATCGAAGTGAACGGCGCGCAGGTGCACGACTTTACTTACGCCAGCATCTTCTGGCTTGGTGCAGCATGCATTTCCTTCCTGCTTCCGGTGCTCAACTGGCGCCGCAAGCAGCAGGTTATCTAGGCTATTCGCAGGTGACTGTGTAATACGCGGCTCCGTAACCGCACCAGCAGCCGTAGCCGCCTTCAACATTTGAATGTACCCCCGTGGTGACGGGGAAGAGGGGGTTCCTGGAAAGGAGCCCCGTTTCTTCGTATTCGCTCCAGAAGCGGAATGAGGCCTCGTCCATGGTGCAGAACCTTATTTTTACAACGTCCCCGGGTTCGAACCACATATCGCCGTCGTAGGATGTGATGTCGAATCCGCGGTTGAGGACGACCTCCACCGGGCCCTGGCGTATGTCGCCGTCAACAAGCGACAGGTAGGAACTGAGGTACATGCCGTCCTTGCCGTCGCGCTTTACGAAGAATTTGTACCAGGATCCCGCTTGGGCGTTGAACTTGCAGCTGACGGAGTACTGGTCGGATTCGTTCCTTACAGCACTAGCGGAACTAAGGACCTGGGCCGCCGGGATTACCGTGGTGGCCCTCGCCTTTGTCTGGCCGTAGCGGACTTCGAGGGAATAGGTCTTTCCAGCCTGGCCCTTTATGTCCGTGGTTGTATAGATGTACGGGGGATAATAGTCGTCGTTACGCTGTCCGGTAAGATAGACTTTCTCCGTGCCGCAGGTCACGCTTACGGTGGCAAGGGTCAGGATATGCTTTCTCAGGGCATCCTCATCCTTCCACCCGTATTCCGCCAAAAGGCTGGAAGTAACGAGGACCACGGGATATCCGCCGTCTTCTATCCATCCTTCCACCACCAGGTGCTCTTCCCTGGATTCGACCGTGCATCCGCACAGCAATGCTGCGGCTGTCAGGGCTATTGTATGGAATAAGCTGGTTTTCATGTCAGAATCGTACGAAATAGGAAACGGAAGGAAGTATGGTGACGCCGAGGTACATGGGGACATAACCGAAGGCGCCTCCGTGGTTGAATTTCAGGGTCCGGAAAATTTCCTGCCGGTGAGCTGTGGCATTGTAAACGCAGAAGTCCAGGCCGTGGACAAAGCGGCCGCGGCTCCGGAAAGTGTATCTTGCATCGAGGTCCAGACGTATGTAAGGATCCAGCCTCTTGGCGTTGTGGCCGCCGAAAACGGGGATAATCTGACCGTTCAGGAGGTAGAACTCATCAGCCTCGGTGAAAGGGGTTCCTCCGGCGGCGAGGAAAGTTCCTCCAAGGTCCCAGCGTCCGGCACGGTACGATGCCACCAGCTTGAATTCTGCAAGGCGCTCGTGGCTGGAGGGCCAGGTTTCGCCGTTGAAGGTGCGTAGGCTGCGCCCCAGCGAGAAAGCGGCCCATCCTGTAAGCCTGCCCGTCATCTTGTGGAGCATGAGGTTCAGGCCGAAGTTGTGGCCGTCGCCCAGTATCAGTGCATCTTCCAGGGAGTATGTGCCGTTGAGAAAGTCCAGAAGCGTGCCCGTATATTCCACCTGTCCGGTGAGTTGCCGCGAGTAGAGTTCCGCGCAGAAGCGGGCGTCGCCGCCGTGTATGTCCAGATTGTAGGATAGGGAGGCCCAGAGGGACCTCTGCGGTGAGCCGTAGCGTCCCGCCGGGATCCAGAATTCCACCGGGAATCCGAGATTGGACAGGCCGGTCTGGAAAAGGTACTGGTGCCTGACGCCCCCGCGGAGGTCAAGCCTGCCCGAACGGAACAGGTTGAGCGAGAGCGAGGCCTCGGGCGACAGCGAAAAACGGGAACCCGTTTCCGGGGTGTGGTACCATGTACCGGCCAGGAGGAGCGTGTAGTCCAGACGCAGGCCCGCGCTGCCTTTCCATGCTGCAGAGAGACGGTTTTCGGATGCTCGCTGAACGGTTTCGGATGAATAGTTGACGTCGCTTCCGCTTATGGAAGGACTCTGAGGAAGCGCTTCGTGCAGAGCGAGGTCCGCATCGAAGCGCAGTCTGCCCGGTTCCCAGCTTGCCTTGTATCCCGTGGTGCGTATGTAGGAAGGCGTGTCCACTTTCCGCATCTTCCAGTCCACCAGCACGTCCAGGGTGCGTTCGCTGTGATAGAGGCTCTGTTCCAGTCCGGAATGCTTCCAATGAAGCGATGCCGCGAGATTGCTCCAGTCTGACAGAGTGCGGATGCCGTAACTCTCCATGGCAGCGTCCATACTGTCGGCCCCGTAATAGAACCCAGCGCGTATCAGGTCTTTGTCCGAAGGGGTCCATACCGCGTTGGCATTCAGGTCCGAAAAGCCGTAGTTAAGGGGAGCGTCATCCAGTTTTATGGAATCTCCGTAGAGAAGGTCCAGGAAAGACCGCCTCCCGGAAACGCTGACCGAGGCTTTTTGGGACAGGGGGATGCGAAGGGTGCCCTGGGCGGATATCAGTCCGGCCGAGGCCTCGCCCCCGAAGGAGTCGGCGACGTTCCTGTCCGTCTGCATGTCGATGGACCCTCCAAGTCGGTTGACTCCAGCCGCTACCGTGCTGTAGGTCATGGATTTGAAGTGGGATGGGTTGAATACCGAGAACAGGCCCAGCAGGTGCGACGCGTCGTAAACGGGGACGCCGTCGAGTGAAACAATGTTGTGCTGGTTGTCACAGCCCTGGATGTGGATTCCAGCGTCCAGTTCCGAAGAACTCTGCATGCTGGGCAGAAGTTGTGCAAAGTGCAGGGGATCCGAGTTTCCGAGGATGGAGGGAATGCCTGCGAGCCTGGCCATGTCTACATGCGCCGGCTTGCCGGCTGCCGCAGCCAGGACGGAACTGTTCCGCCTCACGGAGACTACGGTGCTGTCCAGCAATAAGGAATCGGTCTGCGCCGATGCTTCGGTACAAAAGACCGTGAGCAAAAACGCAGACCGTAGAATAATTGAGAAGAAACTGTTATGCGCCAGCTTCCTCGTCATCGAATACGGAATTGATCTTCCCAATCAATGACTCCAGGGCGGATATTACGCTGCCGAAGGAATCTTCATTGAAGTACTCCTCGGGAAGCTGGTACTTGGAACCGTCTTCGAAACGTATGACGGGGATGATCCCTTCTTTCTCGTCGAGTTCCAGACCGAGCTTTGCCTGCTTGTCACCGTCGCAGGTGAGCGAGAGGTTGAAGCATTTCTCCAGGTCCTTGACGTATTTCTTGGCTTCATCCTCGGAAGCGGGCTCGCCGTATTCCGCGATGGTGCTCTTTATCTTATCGAGGCTGACGCGGCCGCTGATGCCTACTTTGTCCAGGAGACTGAATTCAATCTCGGCTTCGCCGCTGCTCTTCTTGAAGGAAGGCTCGTAGTCGCCGTCCTCCTCGTCCCATACGAGTTCTCCCTCAGCCTTAATGCTTCCCCTGAAGATAACGGTATTACCCTTGGAGAAATCGGAGGCCCATGCAATTTCGGTGGGGCTGTAGTAGGCGCGGGTGAGGTTGATGGAATAGTCGCCGGATACAACCTTTGCAGTGATGCCGTAGGAGTCGTAGGGAGTGGGTTCGTTGCCGGCAAGCTTGATGTCGGTGCCGAGCTTGAGGCGGAATCCTTCTTCCTCGCCAGAGATGACGTTAAAGGTAATGGACGAGGGAATGTACAGGAGGATGTGCTTTTCCTTGGGCTCACTTCCGGAAGCGTCGGAATCGTCCAGGGCAAGCGCAAACTTCGTCTCGGAATCCTCAATGACTACCTTAGCCGTGCAGGGGAGTACCTCATTGATGGAGTAGTCCAGCGTAAGGGCATCGGATGCGGTGTAGGTCAGGTTGCCGTTGCTGACGGAGAATGCGCCGGTGATAGAAGAGAGGCGTACTTCGTCGCCATCCTTGGGCTCTATCGATGCGAGCCAGTTATCGACGCTTTTGTCGGGTTTTACATTGTCGAATGTAGCTACGGAACCCTTGATTACGTTGGCCTGGGGCTTCCAGTTATCGATGTCAATCAGTTCTATGGCTTCGACGCATACATCCTGGATGTAGCTCTTCTGCTTGTCGGGGGAAAGCGCTTTGTTTTCCTCCTTCTTGCAGGCAACGGTCATGCAGGCCGCTGCCGCAATGATGAACAAAAACCTTTTCATAATGAATGAATGTTTATTGTAACATGCAAATATAGCAATTATTTACAGTATGTTATTTCTGCTGCATGGAAGAAGTGTCCACCTGCCCCTGGCGCGTAGATGCTCCCACTACGTCGTCGTTGCTGATGGTCTTGCGGGCCTTCTTGACCTGGAAATGGCTCTTGCCGAAGGACCAGGACAGTTCGAAGCCTACCCTGGAGATGGGAACGCTCACGTTGTTCTCGCTGCTGAAGCCGTTGCCGGCGGTGTAATTGCGGAAGTGCGCCCTGGCTCCCTCAAGCGGGCTGAATGCCTGAATCGAGAGGGTGAGTTTGTCTTCCAGGAAAGACTTGCTTAAACCGGTGGCGATTCCGCTGAACGAACCGCTGTAGCCCTGGAGGTTGTAACGGCGGCTGTTGCCGAACAGGTTGGCGCTGAAGCGCAGGTCCCACGGCAGGGTCTGCTGGAAGCCCAGCATGCCGGAGAAGCCCCATCCGCTGTTGCTCTGGTCCAGACGGCTGCTGCTGAAGGTATTCCAGTTCCCGGAAAGGTTGGTATAGATGCGCGTTTTGCTGCCTATGTTCCAGTTGACGAAGGCGGAGCCACGTACAGCGTCGTTGTGGAGTATGTTTCCGTAGGTGGTGACCATAGTGTCGGCCTGGAAGTAGCTGTACTGCGAGATTCCGTCTCCGCTGTGGTCCCAGCCGGCGCTGGCGCTCACCATGAGCTTCGGAGAGTAGAAATTGTATTTAAGCGCAACCCTGTGGATGGTGGTGGGTTTGATGCTGCTGTCGCCTTTCGATATCATTTTAGGGTTGCTCCTGTCCACGAAGGGGTTAAGGTAGCTGATACCAGGACGCTGGATCTGCATGTTGTACGTCAGTCCCAGATTGCTCGTCGGACCTGCGTTGAACTGCAGGCTCATATTCGGCACGAGGTTATCGAAGTTGCTTTCGAAGGATTTTCCGTCCACGAAGACCACCTTCTGGTATGTGCGTTCGTAGCGCAGGCCGGTCTTGACCCCGAATTTTCCGAAGTTGCCCGACCATTCGCCGTAAGCTGCCGCGATGTGGTTGTAGTGGTTGTAGTTTCCGCTGCCGTCAGCCTCAACGTAATTGCCGGCGACAAGGTCGTAGAAGTGGTCGTCCGCCTTGTTGTTGCGGAAGATGTATTTGGCTCCGGCGTTGAGTTCCTGCCCCTTGCCTATGCCGGTGGTGTAGTCGGCCTGGAAGGTATGCTCCATGCTGTCGTCGTGGTTGTCCTTTTTGGAATCGAGGGGAGTGGTGCCGAGGACGGCGGTGTAGGTGGTCTCGTCCTTCGAATACTGTGGCTCGCTCTCGAAACGGTAGGAGAGGATGAAGTTTCTGTCGGGGTGACCGCGGAAGCTGCGCTGCCAGTCGATGCTGCCGTTTATGCCGTACATGGAGTACTTGGAGTCGCTCTGCATGCCGTATTCATAGGACTTGACACCCGCGAGCCAGGCTTCCGAAGTGCCTTTGCTGATTTGGTCGGAAGACCAGTTCTGCAGGCCCACGCTTGCGGAAATGAGGTTGAGTGAATCAAGTTCGAGGCTGGCGTTCAGGTCTCCGAATAGCCATGGGGGAGTCTGGTCCAGTTCGAAGTGCTGCTTCTGCTCCATTGTTCCGTTCTTCTGGATGTAGTCGACCTCGATGTCCCTGTTTTTCTCACGTCCCACGAAGACGTTGCTTCCAAAGGTGAATTTGCCCTTCTTGGCATTCAGAACGAGGCCGGCATCCAGACCGCCGCGCGTATTGCCACCCAGGCTGACCTGCCCGTTGGCCCCGTCAGGAACTACGGACGCCCTGGACCCGTCAGCGCTGCGGGTGACGAGATTGATGACCGCTCCGGCCCCCTCGGCGTCGTATCTGGCTCCGGGATTGGTGATAACCTCTATATTCTGAACAGCCGCTGCCGGCATGGCCTTGAACATCTTTGAGGGATTGGAGCTCAGCATCTGGTTGGGCTTGCCGTCCACATACACCTTGAAACTGCCGCTGCCGTTAACCGTAATGTTATCCTGGCCGTCCACGGTTACCATGGGAACCTTTCGGAGCATGTCGAGCACGTTACTTGCCTTAGCGTCGGTGTCGCCCGCAACGTCGTAGGTGGTTTTATCCACGTCCATCTTCACAAGCGTCCTCTGGGTGGTAACCGTAGCGCTTTTTAGGGTCTGGGCGTCGTCCTCCACCTCTATGGTGCCGAGGTCCAGGGAGTGGCCTTCCCACTTGAATTCCTGCCGGACGGTTTTGCGGCCCATGTTCTTCACTTCCAGCACATAGGTCCCTTCCGGGAGTTTCATGCGTATGGAGAAGGCTCCCAGGGAGTCAGCTACGCCGTATGCGGCACTGGTCTCTCCGTCTATTACCTGAGCGACAGCACCGGGTTCGGGAGCGCCTGTATTCTTGTCGGCAATCTTGCCGGAAAGGGTATTCTGTGCCATTGCAGGGATGCCTGCAAGTACGAACATGAGTGTCAGCAATCTTTTCATTTTACTGTATTAGTTTAATAGTACACTGCAAAAGTATGCAAAGATTTGCAAACTACCAAACAAATTTTCACAATATTCAAAAAAAATGCCGGGCAGGTGGCCCGGCGAAGAATTATTCTACAGTAACGGATTTCGCGAGGTTTCGCGGCTGGTCCACGTTACGTCCCTTATAAACCGCTATATAATAAGCGAGCAGTTGCAGGGGGATAGACGAAAGGATAGGCATAAGGCACTCGACCGTCTGGGGGATCTCCAGGCAGTAGTCCGCACTGCGGCGGGCGAGGTCGTCGCCTCTGCTTACCAGGGCTATGATCTTTCCTCCGCGGGCCTTGATCTCCTCGATGTTGCTGATGGTCTTCTCGTAGGTCTGGTCGAGAGTCGCAATGGCGACGGTAGGCATCTCAGCGTCGATGAGGGCGATGGGACCGTGCTTCATCTCGGCGGCCGGCAGGCCTTCCGCATGTATGTAGGAGATCTCCTTGAGCTTGAGGGCTCCTTCGAGGGCGGTAGGGTAGTTATATCCGCGCCCAAGATAGATGAAGTTGTGCGCGTAGGTGAAGATCTTTGCGAGGTCGGCTATCTGGTCGGACATCTTGAGCGTCTGGGCTATGAGCTCCGGCAGTCCGAGTATGCCCTTGGAAACCGCCAGGTAAGTCTCTTCGGGAAGGGTTCCCAGGGCTTTGCCTATCACCAGGGCCATCATAGCCATCACGGTAACCTGTCCGGTGAATGCCTTGGTCGAGGCTACACCGATTTCCGGTCCCACGTGGATGTAGGTTCCGGAGTCGGTGGCGCGTGCTATAGAGGAACCGATGACGTTGCATATACCGTACACGAAGGCGCCTGCCTTGCGGGCCAGTTCCACCGCGGCGAGGGTGTCAGCCGTTTCGCCGGACTGAGATACGGCGACCACTATGTCGTCAGAATGAATGATAGGGTTGCGATAGCGGAACTCCGATGCGTACTCGACTTCCACGGGGATACGGCAGAACTCCTCTATAATGCGCTCTCCGATGAGGGCTGCGTGCCACGAGGTACCGCAGGCCACTATTATTATACGCTTGGCATTCAAGAACTTATCCATGTTATCCAGGATGCCGGACAGTATAACTTCGCCGGTGTCGGGGCTGATGCGTCCGCGTATGCAGTCGAGTATGGTCTGGGGCTGCTCGTTGATTTCCTTGAGCATGAAGTGGGGATATCCTCCTTTCTCGAGCTGCGAGATGGAGAGTTCCAGTTTCTTGATATCCACGGGGGAGTCTTCGCCCGAAAGCTTGACTATGTGCAGGGGATTGTTCCTGTTGATGATGGCGACCTCGCCGTCGTTGAGATAGACGAATTCGTTGGTGTAGTCGATGATGGAGGCGGCGTCGGAACTGAGGTAGTACTCATCCTTGCCTATACCTATGACCATGGGGCTGCTCTGCTTGGCCGCCACAATCTCGTCGGGATTGCCTTTCTCGATAACGGCTATTGCATATGCGCCCACAACCTGCTTTAGGGCTATGCGGACGGCTTCCGCGAGGGTGCAGCCGTTGGTTTTGCGTATGTACTCGATGAGGTTAACCAGGACCTCGCTGTCGGTACTGCTGCGGAAGCTGAATCCATTCTGGATCAGGGCGTCCTTCAGCACGCGGAAATTCTCTATGATGCCGTTGTGGATGAGGGCCAGTTCTCCGGATTCCGAGAAGTGGGGATGGGCGTTCACATCATTGGGTTCGCCGTGGGTGGCCCAGCGGGTGTGTCCTATCCCTATGGTTCCGAACGAATCCTTACCTTCAAGGTGCCTTTCGAGTTCGGCTACCTTTCCCTTGCATTTATATACGTTGAGTTTGCCTTCGGCATCGAGAAGCGCCACTCCGGCGCTGTCGTAGCCGCGGTATTCCAGACGATGAAGACCTTTGAGTATAACGGGCAGGGCCTGTGAGTGCCCCACATAACCTACGATTCCACACATAAGAAAAAAATTATCTGAACAGTTTGTCTATAGCTTTCATAGTCTCCGGGAGAGCGAAGATGGCTACCCGGTCGCCAGATTGTAGCTGGGTGGAGCCTACGGCAATGAGGGCTTCCTCCCCGCGGATAACGCCGCCCACTATGGCCCCGGTGGGGAACTTGATGTCCTTGAGGGGCTTGCGGGTGACGGAGCTGCCTTCGCCTACGGTGTATTCCACAACTTCGGCGTTGGTTCCACGCATGTATTTCACGAAGCGGGCCTTTCCTCCGAGGGTGAAGCGGAAGATGTTGGCCGCGGTGATAAGTTTCTTGTTAATCACGCAGTCTACGCCCATTTCCTCGGCGAGACGTATGTATTCAGTATTCTCGACCTCGGCCACCGTCCTGGGTATGCCGAGCTTCTTGGCCACCACGCACGAGAGCATGTTGGTCTCGTCGCCGCCGGTAAGCGCCACGAAAGCGTCGTAACCGTTGATTCCCTCCTCGAAAAGGAAGTCGGAGTCGCGTCCGTCGCCGTTCACCACCTGAACCTCTTCCGGGACCCTCTGGCTGAACTTGATGCTGCGTTCACGGTCGATTTCGATGACCTTGACACCTATGTTCTGGGCCACGAGCTTGCGTGCCAGCATGGCCGCGATGGCGTTTCCGCCAATAATCATCACCTTCGAAACGCTCAGGGTCTCCTGCCCGAAGTATTTCACCAGCAGCTGGACTCCCTCCTTGCGGGAGAAGGTGAATACCAGGTCGTTGTACTGGAAGACCGTGTCGGGTCCGGGGATGATGGTGGCGCCTGCGCGGGAGATGGCTATTATGCGGAAGCCTTCCCTCTGTTCGGCGCTCAACTGCGAGGTGAACTCGCCCAGTGTGATATCCAGCAGGGGAGATTCCTCACCCAGTTTGAAGACCGATATCTGCAGCTTGCCCTTGGCGAAGTCCATTGTCTCGGACGATGAGGTGCGCTTGAGCTGTGCGAAAATCTCTTCCGCTGCGATGCGTTCGGGGTAGAAGAGGAACTCTATGCCGAGTTCGTTGAACAGTTTGCGGTTTTCCTCGGAGAGGTATTCCTCGTCGTTGATACGGGCTATAACTTTTGCGGCCCCCAGATGCTTTGCAAGCAGGGATCCCACAATATTGGTTTCCTGGAGGGCCGAAGGATATACCGCGATGAAGAGGTCGCAGCGGGCCACGCCGGCTTCCGAAAGGACTTTCGTCGATGCCGGATTACCCTTGATTGCCTGTACGTCGGTTTCGGCGGCAAGACGGGAGATACGGGCTTCGTCGTTGTCGAGAACAATTACGTCGTTGCCCTCCGCGCGGAGCATTTTTGCGAGGTGCGAACCCACCGCACCGGCTCCCATTATAACGATCTTCATAGTAAAATACACTTTTTGCCCAGTCCTTCCACCCTTGCCCCCGGCGCCGTTTCCGGCATCTGGAAAGCCTTCATGCGGAGCTCCCTCCATTCACTGTGGGCGTCGAGGACTGCCTGGGCATACTCCTTTTTTCCGCTGCAAAGATAGAAAATCTTTGCGCAGTTGTGTAAAAACAGCCGCAACCTGAGGAGACGAAAGGTTTTTTTATGTGCCCTTACGGGAGAAAGGCCCCTGGCCTCCAGGGTGGTAGGAAGGTTCTTCTCCAGCAGCATGAGGTTGTTGCGGTAGTTGAGTTTGAGCTTGAGGGGAGACCCCTGAGGGAGGGTTCCTCCTCCGAGGTGCCAGACGCAACTCTGCGGAAGCACGGTAACCTTGAATCCGGCAAGCTGGGCGCGCCAGCAGAGGTCTATCTCTTCCTGATGCGCGAAGAAGCGCCCGTCGAGTCCGCCGAGGGCATCCCATAGGGAAGAGCGTATCATGAGGCAGGACCCGGTTACCCAGAGCACGTTGCAGGGGTCGCCGTCGTACTGGCCTTTGTCTTCCTCCACCTTGCGCAGGATGCGTCCGCGGCAGTAGGGGAGCCCGATGCAGTCCAGCAGGCCTCCGGCCGCACCGGCATATTCGAAGCGGGATGTCTTGATCCATCCGCCCTTGCCGTCGGGGTCCAGAGCGTGCAGTTTGGGCCCGCAGATTCCGCATTCGGGATGAGAGTCCAACCAGGCGGTCAGAGGGCTGAGCCAGGCGTCGTCCACCAGAATGTCGGAATTGAGCAGGACAAGGTAGTCCGGCAGGGGACCTTCCTTTTCCATGGCGGCTATGGCCCGGTTGTATCCTCCGGTATAGCCGTAATTCTTTCCGAGGGCTATCACCTTGACATCGGGGAACTCTTCGGAAAGCATCTTCACAGAACCGTCATCGGAACCACTGTCGGCGACTACCACGCAGGCATCCGTGCCCTTGCAGCTCTGCAACAGGGAGGGAAGGAAAGCCTTGAGGTAATCCTTTGTGTTCCAGTTAAGTATGATGACGGCAGTCTTCATTATTCCTTGCAGTCGCAGTCCTTGCCCTTGCAGTCGCAATCTTTGCCCTTGCCCTCGCAGTGTTCGCCTTTGCCTTCGCAGCCGCAATCCTTCTTCTTTCCGTGGCAGCAGTGATGGCCTTCGCCTTCTTCCGCGTCCCGGACGGAGACTATCTCAACCTCGAAGTGCAGGGTCTTGCCCGCGAGGAAGTGATTGAAGTCCATGGTTACCGTGTCGGCTCCTACCGCGGCGACAGTTCCCTGTACCACGTGTCCTTCGGAGTTGTACATTGGAACTACGGTTCCGGGAACTAGAAGATCCTCGCGAAGTTTGCCTTCCACCTCGAAGGCTTTCTTGGGAATGTCGAAGCGCAGTTTGGGATTATGGACGCCGTATCCCTGTTCGGGAGATACGTCAAAGCCGAATTTCTCGCCTTCCTCCCTTCCTTCGAGCGCTGCCTCGAATCCGGGAATCATCATATGGGCGCCATGGACGTATTCGAGGGGCTGTCCTTCCGGGGATTTGTCCACCGGTTTTCCTTCAACTGTGAGCGCGTAGGCAACCGCCACCGCTTTGTCTTTTGATATCTTCATATAGTCAATAATTATCCGCTGAAATCCACCTCCGCAAAGGCGAGGGTGGGAATTAATTTCTCCCTGCATATGCGTGCGTCGTCGCCTGCGGCGAGCAGCCTGCCCCACAAAGATAGGAAGTTTCCTGTAATGAGCATCTCGTTCACGGGATGGACGATCTTCCCTTCGCGGAAACGGTACCCCCGGATAGCGTACGAGAAGTCGCCCGTAGCGGGGTTGCTGTTGCCGCCTTCAAAATCGGTAACCAGTATCCCATCGCCGCAGGATGCCATTATTGAAGCCCTGTCACAGCCTTTGAAGGACGGTGCCAGGTAGGGCAGAACCTTCGGGCGTATAGCTTCCTCAGAAGTAGGAGCTATGCCGAGTTTGCCGGCCATGTAGGTGTTGACGAAGTATTCCTTAACGACGCCGTTTTCGATTATGGCGTGATTGTGTGTCGCTACGCCCTCAGAGTCGAAGTACTTGCCTCCGATCTGACCGGGCGTGCGCGGAATGTCCATTATGGTGAGTCCTTCCGGGAAGAGGCGTTTGCCGCAGCTGTCCGTGAGGAAGGAGTTTTTCTGCTGTATGGCGAAGGCGTTTAGGGCGCCGAGTATGGGAGAAACCATTTTGGAGGCTACCTCGCTGTCGACCACCATGGTGTATTTGCCGCTGCGGCAGGCGTGGGGGTTGAACTGCATCCTGGCCTCTTCGAATGCGGCCGGAGCCACTATTTCGGGATGGAATCCAGCCAGCGACGGGGCTGCATCCCACCATCCTCCGCTGTATTTGCGTCCGCGGGAATCTTCCAGGGTAATCTCGGTGCCGTATTCGAAGACGGTCTCGGCATGCAGGGCCTCGAGCCCGTTGCTGTCCAGAAGGTAGGTAACTGCGAGCGAATCGTCGTATTCGCCCTCTTCCGAAATCATCTTCCATCCTTTGCCGGAGCGTTCTTTGGCCGCTGCATCCAAAGCTATGCGGATGCGGTCCTGCGGGGTCATGGCAAGATAGGCCTGAAGGTCGAGAATACCAAGTTCGTCGCCGGTTATTGCATCGCGCACCAGCCTTTCCGGGGAGGGGAGGTCATGGAAGCGGTCCTCCTCCATCATGCGCACGGTATCAACCGATTTGTAAACGAAGTCGCGAAGGCTCTCCTGGTCGGTTTTATTGGTGGAGAAACTGCCGTAACGGCCGTCCGCATATATGTAGATAGTAAGCAGGCGGTCCCGGCAGGAGGTGATGCGGTCCAACTCCCCGTCGAGGGTGCCCACGAGCTCCATGCGGCTGTCGCTCAAGCAGATACGTGCCTTGTCCGCGCCCGCTTTCAGAACGGTTTTCAGGCATTCCGCCGTGAGTCTCCTGTCTTTGTCCGTCAGTATCATATCATTCTCCTCCAACCGTCAGTTTATTGATAAGGACGCTGGGAGTGCCGCAGCTTACGGGAACGCTCTGTTCCTTGCCGCAGGTCCAGGTACTGTCGTCTATCTTGAGGTCGCCGGCCACCGCCACTATGTCCGCCAGGGCCCTGGGGCCGTTGCCGACTATGTTGATATCCTTCACGGGCATGGTGAGGCGTCCGTTCTCGATCAGGCGTCCGCTCTTGACGTAGAATGTGAAGTCGCCTTCGCCTATCTTGACCTGTCCGTTGGCGAACTGGTCCACGAAGATGCCCTTTTTGACGCTTGCGATCAGGTCGTCCACGGTGCCGTCGGTACCGCTTTCCATATAGGTGCAGCGCATGCGGGGGATGGGATTGTAGCGGAACGATTCGCGCCGTCCGTTACCCGTGGGCGCCGTTCCGAAGTGTGCGGCGCTGATACGGTCGTGAAGGAAGCTTCGCAGGATGCCGTCCTCCACCATTACCGTCCTCTGGCCCGG
>CAMHTE010000035.1 GCA_946187975.1 uncultured Bacteroidales bacterium
CCACCGTCGATATCGGGCTGGGCGAAGAGTTCCTTGGCGTTGGACGGCTTGCAGCTTCCACCGTAAAGGATGGTGGTGTCGTCAGCTACCTTGGCGCCGAACTTTGCGGCAAGCACCTTACGGATGTGGGCGTGGATTTCCTCGGCCTGCTCAGCAGTAGCGGTCTTACCGGTTCCGATGGCCCATACGGGCTCGTAGGCAACCACGATATTCTTCATATCCTCGGCGCTGAACTGGTAAAGGACGTTGACAGTCTGTTCCTCAACCACGGCGAAGTGGCGTCCGGCCTCGCGCTCGTCGAGATTCTCGCCGACGCAGAGGATGACCTTCAGACCGGCCTCAAGGGCAAGCTTTACCTTCTCCACGAGCTTGGCGTCGGTCTCGCCATAGTACTGCCTACGCTCGGAATGTCCGAGTATGGTCCAGGAAGCTCCGGTCGAAACGAGCATATCCACGGATACCTCTCCGGTGTAAGCACCCTTAGCCTTGTCGGCGCAGTTCTGTGCCGAAAGCTCCACGCGACTGCCCTTGATGGCTCCGGCCACGCTGCAGAGGTGCGTGAAAGGTGCGGCCACAATGAGACCTATGCCGGCGGGAACTTCCGCCGATTTTGCAACAACTTCCTTGGCGAGCTGAACGCCTTCGGGAACCGTAGTATTCATTTTCCAGTTACCCGCAACAATTTTCTTTCTCATTTTTCCAGTTTTATTCGGTCTTGCAAATTTAGCAATAATTGACCAAATTTGTAGGATTAATTATTCGTCCGATGAAGAATTTTGTAGAAGAATTGAAATGGAGAGGGATGATTCACGACATCACCCCTGGAACGGAAGAAGAACTTGCCAAAGGACTCACCTCCGCATATGTGGGAATCGACCCCACCGGAGACTCGCTCCATATAGGACATCTCGTGAGCATAATGATACTGAAGCACTTCCAGGCATGCGGCAACAAGCCCTTCGCCCTTGTTGGAGGTGCAACCGGAATGATAGGCGACCCCTCGATGAAGAGCGCTGAACGCAACCTTCTCGACGAAGAGACGCTCGCACATAACGTCGCCTGCATAAAAGCCCAACTGGGACGATTTCTTGACTTCGGGTCCGACGCCCCCAACAAGGCGGAACTGGTGAACAACTACGACTGGATGAAGGACTACACCTTCATCAACTTCACCCGCGACATAGGCAAACTCATCACGGTCAACTACATGATGAGCAAGGATTCGGTCAAAAAGCGCCTCAGCCGTGATTCTTCCGAAGGCATGAGCTTCACGGAGTTCACCTACCAGCTCCTTCAGGGCTACGACTTCCTGTACCTCTACGAGCACAGGGGCGTCACACTGCAGCTCGGCGGAGCCGACCAGTGGGGCAACATCACCACCGGCACTGAACTCATCCGCCGCGTACTCGGCAAGGAAGCCCACGGACTCACCTGCCCCCTCATCACCAAAGCGGACGGAGGAAAGTTCGGAAAGACCGAGCAGGGCAACGTCTGGCTCGATCCCGAACGCACCAGCCCCTACCAGTTCTACCAGTTCTGGCTCAACGTGAGCGATATTGACGCGGAGCGCTACATAAAGATCTTCACCATGCTCGACCGTCCCACAATCGAGGCGGCCATCGAGGAGCATCGCGCCGACCCCGGACGCAGGAGCCTCCAGAAGCTTCTCGCAAAGGAAGTTACCGTGATGGTTCACGGCGAGCAGGAATATGAGAAAGCCCTTGCGGCGTCGCAGATGTTGTTTGGAAAGAGCACTTCCGAAGACCTCCGCAAACTCGACGAAAGAACCTTCCTCTCCGTATTCGACGGAGTACCCACCTTCGATGTAGCGAAGGACAAGCTTCCCTGCGGGATACTCGACTTCCTCGCAGTGGAAACAACCATCTTCGCCTCAAAGGGAGAAGCCCGCAAGATGATACAGGGCAACGGCCTCAGCATAAACAAGGACAAGTACACCGACATCAACGGCCAGATTACCGCATCGGACATCATTGACGGCAAATACATCCTCGTGCAGAAGGGCAAGAAGGACTACTACATCGTTATAGTGAAATAGTATGGAAAAGGCACCATCCACCAGGCAGCTCAAGGTTGCCCGCGAAATACAGAAAGACCTTGCCGAAATTATACGCAGCAAGGGAATGGCCTCCTTCGGAGGAGCGATGGTGACGGTGAGCGAAGTCCGCATCAGCCCGGACCTTTCCGTAGCGAAGGCTTTCGTAAGCATTTTCCCCTCCGCCAAACAGGCTGAGGTGATGAAGAAACTGGAATCGGACGTTCGCGTCATCCGGGGAGAACTTGGACGCAAAGTGGCCAGCCAGCTCCGCATAGTTCCAGACCTGGTCTTCCTGCTGGACACCACCATCGACTACGCCGAGCATATCGATGAACTCCTGAAAAAGTGAAGCTCGCTCCCCGCATAGCATTCCGTTATCTTTTCGCCCGCAAATCGCATAATGTCATCAACATCATATCAGCGATAGGGGCGGCGGGAATGGCTGTGGGGACGGCGGCTCTCATTCTCATCCTCTCGGTTTACAACGGCTTCGACGGCATCATACGCGACAACCTCTCCACCGAAGGACCGGCGTTGCTGATAGCACCCTCGGCAGGAAGGACCTTCGTCCCGGAAGGGGAAGTCTTCGAAGCCCTTTCTTCCGCACCGGAAGTCAGCAGCGTATGCAATATCCTGGCGGACAATGTGTTCGTCGATTACGAGGGACGCCAGAGCCTGGCTTTTGCAAAAGGGGTTGACTCCCGCTTCGAAGAGGAGAACCCTCTTGCCGGCAAGCTCGTTTCCGGTGAATGGAGCCTGCACAAAGGAGAGTTGGAAATGGCGGCAGTGGGCAGCGCCCTGGCATATAAACTTGGCGTCAACCCTCGCTTCACCTCTCCCATCAGGATTTATTATCCCGCCCGGAAGGGCGTCATCTCCCCGTCGAATCCCCTGGCATCACTGCGCTCAGCCACCATCTATCCGTCCTGCACTCTGGACCTTTACACCTCTGCCTCCGGATACGACTCCGAGGGAGTTCTGATCGTACCGATCGAGACAATGCGTACCATCACCGACTCCCCGGGCGAAGTGAGCGGAGTGGAAATCCGTCTGAACGACAATCTTTCCAAGAGGGAGATTCGCCGTTTCACCAACAAGCTGCGTGCGGAACTCGGCAGCGGCTTTACGGTTAAAGACCGCTACATGCAGCACGAAGCCATCTACAAGATGATGAGTTGGGAGAAAACCGCCATCTTCCTCATCCTGTTCTTTATCGTAGGGATCATCGCCCTGAACATCTACGGCTCGCTGTCGATGCTTATAATAGAAAAACAGGAAGACGTGGCCACGCTGAAGGCAATGGGAGCTTCCGACGCCCTCGTCAAACGCATCTTCGTGCTGGAAGGCTGGTTCATATCGCTTCTCGGCATGGCGGCCGGACTCGCCGCAGGGATAGCCATCGCCCTGCTCCAACAGCACTTCGGCTTCGTGAAGATGCCCGGCAGTTTCCTGGTCAACGCATACCCGGTGGCCGTCCGTCTCAAGGACATACTCCTCACTGCAGGCGGGGTCTCTCTCATCGGCTTCCTGATAGCCCTGGCACCTGTTGCAAGGCGCGCATAATTTTACTACCTTTGGAATATGGAATCATTGTCTGTAGTCCTGGCGATCATTATGGCCGTTGCCCTTGCCGTCGCCCTCATTATAAGCATGCGCTCACTGCATAAGGCGCGTACCCGCGTGGAGTCGCTCACGGCCGAAAAAGCCGCACTCGAGGCACGTCTTGCCGCACAGAAGGAAGCGCAGAAATTCCTCGAAAACCAGAGGGAGGAGATGAAGAATGCCTTCAAGGCACTCAGCGCCGAAAACAGCGACCACTTCCGCAAGGCCAGCGCCGAGAGCGTGGGCGAACTGCTCAAGCCCATGCAGGAGAAGCTGGAGGCTTTCAGCAAACAGGTCAAGGACTCCGACGAGAAGAACGCGGCCCGCGACGGTTCCATGGAAAAGATGATACGCATGCTCGCCGACCAGAGCAAAAACGTAGGCAGCCAGGCCCAGGCTCTCGCAGATGCCATTACGGGGCAGAGCAAGACCCAGGGCGACTTCGGCGAAATGCTTCTTACCGACCTTCTGCGTCACAGCGGGCTTGAGGAAGGAGTCAACTACGACGTTCAGGGAGTAATACGCGATGAACTTGGACACGAGATACGCAGCGACGAAGGCCGCACCCTGATTCCCGACGTAATCGTACACTATCCCGACGGTGGCGAGGTGATTGTCGATTCCAAGGTGAGCCTCAAGGCCTTCGTGGCATGGAACAACGCCACGGCCCCGGAGGACCGCAAACGTTACGCAAAAGAGCACATCGATAGCATACTCTCGCACGTAAACGAACTTCGCAACAAAGACTATGCTTCCTATATCCCCGAAGGGCGCAAGAAGATAGACTACAACCTAATGTTCATCCCTGTCGAGAACGCCTTCCGGCTTATGCAGGAAGAGGCTCCCCTGCTCTGGCAGCAGGCAAAGGACCAAGGAGTGCTGATAGTGAGCCAGATGTCGCTTGCCATAGTTCTCAATATGGTTCTTGTGGCATGGAGGCAGTTCGACCAGCAGCGCAATATACAGGAAGTGTTCAAGACCGCGTCCGAACTCATGAGCGCGCTGGAAAACTGGATGGGCGAATATGCCCGCATCGGGGAACGCTTGGAGCAGGTTAACAAATCGTACTCCGAATCCACCCGACTTCTGAAGGAATCCAGCCAGAGCGTTGTCCGCAAGATCGACAAACTCGAAAAACTCGGCGCCACCAAGAAGCGCTCGAACGCCGGCATCAAGGCCGGAGGCCGCATGGTTGGCGGCAAAGAATCCGTTATTCCCAAGGCACTCGCCGACGGACTGGACGAATAAAAAAACGGTGGCCGGAGTCCCGGTCACCGCTCAACTGCATGTAGCAGTAAAATTCTAGTACCTGTCTTCTGAAGACACGGTGAGCTTCTTGCGGCCGTGTGCACGACGGGAAGCAAGCACGCGACGGCCATTGGGAGTGCTCATACGCTCACGGAAGCCGTGCTTGTTGACACGCTTGCGGTTCGACGGTTGATAAGTCCTTTTCATATCTTGATTTTTTAATTTTCCGCTTTGGGAGTGCAAAGGTAGTTTTTTCCGACTTCAATTACAAATTTTTCTGCAATTTATTGTTCTTCTTTTGCCTTTTTACTTTTCTGGATAGTCTTACAGCCATCAGATTCAACTCCATTGTGTATTCATCTTCCGTTATCTCCATGGAATCCGACACCAGATCCGACATCAATTCTCCGACACGGTGCAATAAATGCTTCTGCTTGTCTTCGTCCTTTTCCGCTCCCGCCACTGCAACTGTCCGTCCGAACTCCTTCAATCTTGCATACGCTTCAATTATTGCTATCGACGTTTTGGTCGCCAAAGGACTCTTTAGGATAGTTGCAAGCATATAAAGGCCCTTTTCCGTGAATGCCTTTGAATTATAATGCGATCTTGCTGACAGGTCAAAAATTTTGACCTGTCGCATTTCATCGTCGTTCAATTCAAAAACATAGCCTTCCGGAAACTTATCCGGATTATTCCGGACAGCCTGATTGACGTGCTTGGTCTGCACCCCGTACAAATCTGCTACATCGCAATCCAGCAGTACCATCTGATCACGAACCAATATCAGACGGCTCTCAATATCATACCTCGACAACACTATACGTTCCATATCTTTAATTATTATAACCAAAAAGCCCGTGACCATCGTGGCCACGAGCTCGTGCTGTAAAGTTACGAATTAATAACCGATTATTCCCGTTTATAAACGACTAATTTAAAACCAGGCTATCAGAGCGCTTGAGTCGCTATTTCAATTACAAATTTTTCTGCAAAATATTCGTCGTTCAGCCAGGAATCGATACGCCAGGTACGGATTTGACGAGGATCGAGACGGTATTTTGCTACCAGGGCGGCTATTTCCGAATCGACGTCACCGCCTTTAAGGGCAAGTATGCTCCGGCGGAATCTGCCCTTCACCCAGGGATATAACGCCTCCAGGCTCGCAACAGCCCTCGTAACCACCCAGTCGAAGTCTTCCTTCAGCTCCTCGGCGCGGCAATGTACGCAGCGCACATTTTTCAGACCCAGCCCGTCGGCCACCGCCTGCGCCACTTTCACCTTCTTGCCGATGGAATCGCAAAGCGTAAACTGCGCATCCGGCATCACCATCGCCAGCGGAATGCCTGGAAAGCCGCCGCCGGTCCCCAGATCCATAATCGTCGAGGCTGCACCGGCTTGAGGAGAGGCCCCTTCTGCCGGATAAAACCGCTCGAGGTATTCCGCAATGGCGAGCGAATGCAGGATATGATGGGCGAAGAGCCCGTCTTCGTCCTTGCGCGACACCACATTGATCCGCGCATTCCATTCGCGCCACAGCGCAATCGCCTCGGCAAAGGCGGCTTCGTCGGGAATCCTCATCTATGCCTGGGCGTGAGCTTCTTCCAGAAGGTTACCGAGTTCCTCGATGTCGCGGCAGATAATCGACGGCTGGTGAGGCCATTCGCGCGCCATCTCCAGAGTGGTTTCGCCGCTCAGCACCAGCACCCCGAAGGCACCGGCATTGTAGGCCATTTCGATATCGGTGTAGATACGGTCGCCTACCATCGCAATCTGCGCTGGCTTGAGTCCGTAACGGCTCTCGATTCCGGCAAGCATGGCGGGATCCGGTTTGCCTATGGTCACGTCCGGCTTACGTCCGGTGGCGTACTCTATGCACTTGCAGATGGATCCGCAGTCAACGAGGATCGTGGGCTGGTCGGTAGGACAGACCTTGTCCGGATTGGTGGCGATATACGGGATGCCCTGCGCCACCCACCATGCGGCACGGCAAAGGCGAGGATAGACAAGAGTCAGGTCAAATGCCGCCACCACGATGTCGGGAACATCATCCGCCGATTCCGCGGTACTAATGAAGCCCGCATCCTCGAACTGGCTTATCATCGAAGGGGTTCCCAGCAGGAATAATTTCTTAGCCTTGGGATAATGCGCCTTTATATAATCGATGGTTGCCGGCACAGTGCTGTACATCTGTTCCTTCGTGGCCTGTATGCCCATCTTCGCCAACTTGGCCAGATAATCTTCCAGCGAGCGGGTGGGATTGTTGGTGAGAAAAGAATAGGTGATGCCCAGCCTGGTAAGTTTGGCGAGAAAATCGAGGGTGAAGGGGAAAATGCTGTTGCTCAGGTAGATGGTGCCGTCCATATCGAGGGCGACATGCCTGATGGCGAGCAGTTGTTCTTTAAGTTCTTTATTCATTTTTACCAAAATTTTCGGTGAATTTTCTGGAGCGTTCGTAACCGTCCCGAGGGGCCGTCCACATTGCCAGGAAGATGAGGGCGCCGACTATGCCGACGCAGATGAAGGTGATGAACACGGCCCTCCATCCGAAGTGGTCCGCAATCATACCGACGCCGAGGGCGGAAAGGGCGGAACCGACATATCCGAAGATCCCGGCAAGACCGTTGGCGGTGGCGGAAGCCTCCTTGGTGGCCTGGTTTGCAGAGCCTATGCCTATAAGAGCCTGAGGCCCGTAGATGCAGAAGCCCGAAAGGGCGAGGACTATAGTTGAAAGCACGACCGGCATTTCCACAAGGGCGAAGAGCCCAAGGAACAGCACCGCTCCCACCATGGAGAAGAGGCACATCCTGTGGGCCTTTCCACGGAAGATATGGTCCGTAGCCCAACCGGCGAATATGGTACCAACAATGGCGGTCAGTTCAAACACTGCAACCGACCAGGCAGCCCCGTTGATGTTCATGCCACGGTCTTCGGTAAGGAACTTGGGCCCCCAGTCGAGCACGCCCATGCGCAGGACGTAAACGAAGATATTGGCTATCGAGAACATCCATATCCATTTATTGCGGAACACCATGTGAGAGAGGAATGCCTTGTGGGCACCGGCCTTTCCTTCGGTGGCTTCCTTGCCCGTATGGGTTTCGGCAATCTCGGGCAGGCCCACGCTCTGAGGGCTGTCCTTCAGCGTCATAAAGCAGAGAATGGCGGCGCCCACGGCAACGATGGCCGGGATGATGAAGCACCAGCGCCAGGCCCCGTAATGGGCGGCATAGGACATCACGCGCGATGTCTGCTCGGCTCCGGAGAAGCCTTCCCAACCCTTGATGCTGGAGGCAAGGTTCGCCGTGATACGGGCCACAATGCTGCTGTCGCCAGACATATCAGCGCCCATGTTGGTCATGATGAGACCGCAAACCACCACCGCGCTGAAGGCACCTATGCTGTGCGAGGTATTCCAGATGCTCATCTTTGTCGCGAGTTCACCTGGAGCAATCCACTGCGGTAGCATGCGCGCGCAAGGCGGATAGCCGAAGCCCTGGAAGTACTGGTTGAGCACAATGGTAATTCCCATCACGAGGATGAGCATGTTAACGAACTGAGGCCCTTCGTGCACCCCGGTAATCCAATAGCCCAAATCCACCCCGAAGCCGAAGCCCAGATTGGAAATGGCGCAGAGCAGAAGCCCAATGCCCATGAACACCTTCGTGCTCACCCTCTCCACGATGAAGCCGTTCACGAAACGGCTGAGTCCGTAAATGAGCGAACCTATCGCTATCACTATACCGA
This sequence comes from uncultured Bacteroidales bacterium, assembly GCA_946187975.1. GTDB lineage: Bacteria > Bacteroidota > Bacteroidia > Bacteroidales > UBA932 > Cryptobacteroides. The sequence goes on from CAMHTE010000035.1 coordinate 8,648, forward strand.
AGCTGGTATTGGTGATACCGTATTCGGCCGTAAGGCCCGGCATCGCGATAGAGAAGTTTTTCCTGACAAAATAGTAAATGGCATAGACGACCATCGAGATAATGATGGTTTTCCATTGCCAGAACCTGAAAGACTTATTGGTAGTCATTGCTGTTCGTTATTCTTTATGCGGTCTATCTGGTCCTTGGCCCGGCGTATGCGGGTCCGGACGGTATTCAGTGCCAATCCTGTTTCTTCCGCTATCTCCTTGTACTGCAAGCCGTCTATCAGGCGCATCCGCGCAATATGGCGGTAGAGGTCCGGCAGGCCCTCGACGTACTTTTCGGTACGGACCTGGTCTTCGTTGCGTATAATGGATTCGAGCGGAGTCTCCTCCCCGTCCCCTATCGAGTTGAAAGCTATGGAAACCTTCCTGTCGGAGTCCAGCGAAACATACTGCTTGCGCACCTTGTTCTCCTGCTCAACCGTATCGATCGCAGTATTATGAGCAATGGTCATGAGCCATGTGCCGAACTGGCTGCGGGAAGGGTCGTAACTGCGTATCTGACGGAAAGCTTTCTCGAAGCTGCGCGAGCAGATGTCGTCCACGTAGAAGTCGTCGAGGTTCTTCATCCTGGTCTTGATATAGGCCCGGAGCGACCCTATATGCGTATCCCAGAGCTCGGTGAACGCAGCACCGTCTCCTATTATGGCGAGCCTGAGCAGCTCGTCAATGGGCCTCGAGCCAGGTTTTGCCATAGTTGCACTCGACGGTCAGCGGGACCGACAGCTTTATTACGTTTTCCATTTCCTCCACCAGGAGGGCCTTCACGGCGGAAATCTCTTCTTCCGGCACCTCCAGCAGGAGTTCGTCGTGAATCTGGAGCACCATCACGGCACGCAGGCCTTCCGCACGCAGACGCCTGTCCACGCGTATCATCGCCAGCTTGATTATATCCGCCGCAGAGCCCTGGATGGGGGCGTTAACCGCATTGCGTTCGGCTATCGCCCTGATGTTTCCGTTGTTGGAATTGATGTCCGGTATATAGCGGCGGCGGCCGAAGATGGTCTCGGTATATAGGGTTTCCCTCGCCTTTGCAAGGGTGGCTTCGATGAAGCCCCGGATGGAAGGGAAGGATGCGAAGTAGTCGTCAATGAGTTTTTTTGCCACCGCACGGGGGCATTTGAGTCTCTGGGCAAGCCCGAAGGAAGAGATTCCGTACATAATGCCGAAGTTGGCGGTCTTGGCCATGCGGCGCTGCTCGGGAGTCACCTCCCCTACCGGCACCCCGAAAATCTTCGAGGCAGTGGCGGCGTGCACGTCCATCCCTTCACGGAAGGCGCTCAGCATATGCTCGTCACCGCACAGATGGGCCATAACACGGAGCTCTATCTGCGAATAGTCCGCCGACATCATAACCCTTCCGGGCGCACCGGGCACGAAGGCCTTTCGTATCTCCCTCCCCTCCTCGGTACGGATGGGTATGTTCTGAAGGTTCGGATTTGAGGAAGAAAGTCTTCCCGTTGCCGTAAGTGCCTGATTGAAAGTGGTATGCACCCGGCCGTCAATCTCCGATATATATCCCGGAAGAGGCTCGATGTATGTAGAGAGAAGTTTGCGCAGTCCCCTATAGTCCAGGAGGGCATCGATGACGGGATGCCTGTCGGCAAGATAACTCAGAGTCTCCTCGTCGGTAGGCCAGGCCCCCTTGGAAGATTTCTTCGCCTGAGGGTCGAGCTTCAGCTGCTCGAAGATGAGTTCTCCCATCTGCTTGGGAGATGCCACGTTCAGCTGGGGATTGCCTGCTATTTCGCGGATTTCGGCCTCGCGTGCGAGCATCTTGCTCCGGAGTCCGGCGGCAAAATCGCGCAACGACGCCACATCCACCTTTACACCGGTGAGTTCCATCGCGGAAAGCACCCGGATCAGGGGTTCTTCGATTTCGTCGTATATCTTTCCGGCTTCGCTGCGGCCAAGTTCACCGTAAACCGCGTCCGCAAGGGATAGGATAGCCTCAGCCTCCGCGACATGGTCGCCCGGATCCGCAACCGCGGCATCGTCGGCAAACAGAAGTCCCGCACCACCTCCATCCGAAGCATCCAGGTCTATGCCAAGATAACTCTGGGCCAGGGATCCAAGGCGGTGGTCCATCTCTGGATTAAGAAGATAGTGCATCAGTTCCACGTCCAGAAGCTTTCCAGCAAGGCTGATGCCCAAACGGGCCAGATTGTTCATCTGGGCCTTTATACCGTAACCAGCCTTCGTCAGCGAGGCGTCTTCCAGGATGGTCTTGAAGTCTGCCACCGGGCCTTTGCGACTGCCTTTCCTGTCTGCAACGGAAAGAATGTCACCGTCCAGCACGAATGCCAGATCGGCGGTTTGGGCTGTTCCGGGGGCGGAGTCCCTTCCGAGAGGCATGCCACCCTCGGCAGTGTTAGAGGGAGGGGCCCATCGCCCGCGATGGGAAGGATGAGCGTCGGAGACGCGAACCGGATCGGAAGGGATTCCGACCCCGGAACTCGTCGCCACGTTCAGATACCTCTTCAGCGAGTTAAAACCGTAGAAGTTGAATAAATCCATTATGGACGGGTCCGCAGCCCTCAGGGCCATCTGCTCCGACGTGGTTTCCAGCGGAATGTCCGTCTTTATGGTAACGAGCTTCTTGCTCAGGGCTATATGGCCTTCTGCCGCACGGAACATCTCCTGCTGACGGGCGGTCAGCTCGTCCAGATGGGCATAGATATTCTCCACGCTGCCGTACTTCGCCAGGAGCTTGCCCGCTCCAACTTCTCCCACTCCCTTCACTCCGGGCACATTGTCGGAGGCGTCCCCACAGATGGTAAGTATGTCTATGACCTGCTCGGGACGCTCGATTCCGTATTTCGCGCAGACTCCTGCAACGTCAACCACTTCGTCGTCCCCACCCTTGCGGCCGGGCTTCAGCTGTAGTATGTGCGGCTCGATAAGCTGGCCGTAATCCTTGTCGGGCGTGACCATATACACGTCAAAGCCCTCCCTCGCGCTGCGCTTCGCCATCGAACCTATCACGTCGTCGGCCTCGAAGCCCGGAATCATCAGCACCGGGATGTTCATGGCCTCAACTATATGGGTAAGCGGTTCCAGCGCATCTATCACCAGTTGCGGAGTCTCGCCACGGTTGGCTTTGTATTCCGGATAGAGCTGGTTGCGGAAGGTGCCTCCCGGCGGGTCGAAACTCACGGCCAGATGCGTAGGATGCTCACGCGCGATCAGTTCCAGCAGGTACTTGGTAAAGCCGAAGAGAATGGACGTATCCATCCCCCTCGCGTTTATCATGGGCCTGCCCAGGAAGGCGTAGTACATCTTGAAGATGAGGGCGTGGCCGTCTATCAGGAAAAGTTTCATACGGAACTACAAATTTGAAACTTTTTTCGGAGGTTTCAAATGATTTCGATGTTTTTGGGGTCGATTGCGAGTTTTCCGTCCTGTTCAGCCCTGACTATTTCTACTATTCTGTCGTTAACCGGTGTAGGGACACCGTACTTGCGCCCGAATTCGCACACCACGCCGTTGATGGCATCAATCTCGCATTTCTTCCCTTTGCGCAGATCCTGCAGCATCGACGGCACTATCCCGTAATGCTTCTTCATAGCAACAGGTATCAGCATTTTGGCAAAGGCCTTCTTGATGCAGTTACTGTAATAGAACAGCCTGGTGATATCCTTCCCCTGTACCGGGGCGAACACGGCTCCGGAGGCGCGGCCCACGTCGATGCACTCCTTCATGCAGCGCACGGCCGCTTCCAGGGCTCCAGGATTGGTGCAGACATCGCCGAAAGTGCCGCCGATAACCGTTCCCAGACCACTGAAGGTGCTGTTTATCAGAAGTTTGGACCAACGTGCGCCGAGCAGGTTGCTCTCGAAACTCACGGGGCACATTTTTTCGAGGACGGACTTTACCATATCCAGCCTGCTCTGAGGCACTCCGGGCATACCGCCCATGTGGAACGACAGCGCCGCGGGGTCGGAGGTAAGTTCGGAGGTGCCCGGTTCCCCCATCGTGGCACCCCATTCCACAGTGCATCCTATGGTGCGGTCGGGGCCGATTATTTCCGCTATGCCCGGTTCGGGGATACCGTTCTGCAAAGTAACTATAACTCCTTCTGCAGACAGCCTCGGCTTCAGGGCAGTTACCACTTTGGGGTTATCCAACTGCTTTGTCATCAGGAAGATTATATCGTAGCCGTCGCCCATTTCGTCAGGAAAGACAACGCGCACCGGAACCGTAAAATCGACCGTTCCAGTGATATGCGCGCCTCGCTTGCGGAGAGCCTCCACGTGCGCCTTGTTGCGGTTTACAAGTTCCACATCAACCCCGCCCTTTGTGAGATATGCGCCGAGGACGGTTCCGAGCGATCCGGCGCCATAGATTGCAGTTTTCATCTTCTCTGTTTTGTATTACAAAGATAGCATTCTTTGGAATAATTCCTATATTTGCGTACTCATGGAAGCGGACGAAAAATACATGCGCGAAGCTCTGGCGGAAGCACGGGCAGCCGCCGCCGAGGACGAGATTCCGATCGGAGCGGTCATAGTATGCAACGGGCGCATTATAGGCAAGGGGCACAACATGGTTGAGCGCCTGCACGACGCCACCGCCCACGCCGAAATGATTGCCATAACCGCAGCAACCGAAGCCATAGGTGGCAAATATCTGCAGGACTGCACTTTATATGTAACCGTAGAACCCTGCCCGATGTGCGCTGCCGCACTCAACTGGAGCCAGATCAGCCGCATAGTCTATGGCGCTCCCGATCCCCGCAGGGGCTTCAGCCTCTACTCCCCTTCCCTGCTCCATCCCAAAACCGAAGTTACCGGAGGAGTCCTCGCCGACGAATGCGGCACCCTGGTTAGCGATTATTTCATAATGAAAAGATAGCAGCTACTTCCGCACTATAACAATCTTGGAGGAATAAAGCTTGTTGATCTTCCTTGCAAATTCCCTGTAGGAAGGATAACTGCTGCTGTCCTCGTCGAAAGGCTTGCCCTTAAGAGTCTGGGTTACATGGATAACATGTTCGTCGGCAGAATCAGGCTCCACAAGCGAGGTAAAGGTTCCCCAGACTGTGTCTATGGTTGCATTCCCGGGAACGCTCTCGATCCCGTATCCGTCGGGGATGACTACGGAATAGCTGTCTATGAGCCAGGCGGCATCGTCGGAACAGATCCTGTTGACCCTGTCCGCCCTCTGATAGAACAAAACCTTGGCAAGGGGGTTCATGGGGAAGAACATCCTGTCCCCGTTTATATTAGCATAGTTCCTGCAATCCATCGAGAAGTCCACTTCAGCCTCCGGAACGAAACCCCTTCCATAGAGAGGATAATCGTTGAAATTGTCACTGACTCCCTCTATCCTGACATTTTCCGGCTGCAGATGCCAGTCGCGGACAAGATACCTCACCTGCTTCGCGGGGTCGAGGGATGCAAAGTTGATGAGACTCTCCGCATAATCCAGCATGCGCCTGTCCCTGATGCTGATTCCGGCAGAGCCATCCCCGCGCAGCTCTATCCTGGCTTCGCGTACCTTCCTGCTCAGGGAATCCGGATATCCGCCGACACGCAGTTTCCGGCCACCTTCGTCACTTAAGAGCAGTATCTCGTGGCCGGCACAGCCGGAATGCCTGTATCCCAGGGGATAGGCAGGATTGGTACACTCCACGAAAAGGGTATCTCCGTTCTCTTTCAGGGGCACGGCCAGCATTGCGTGGTTCATCTGGCCCGGGTTGGGCAGATCGCCGAAGAAATCCTTCCTCGACGTATGAATCAGATAATAGTATGAGTCTATCCCGGCTGCCTTGAGGAGGGATTTCATATAGTTCGACAGGGCCTTGCAGTCTCCGAAACCGGTCTTTACGACGTGGGAGGCAGGAAGAGGGCGGTACCCGCCTATGCCCAGCTGTATGCTCACGTACCGGGTCCTGTCCCTGAGGTAAGCGTAGAGTCTGCGGATTTTCTCATACTCCGTCCCGGCACCGGCCGTCATTTCACGGACTTTTGTTATCTCACTTTCCGGCAGGTCATCGGCCTTGACGGCCAGCGAATTGATCCACCCGCCCAGTTCCTTCCACCCGGACTGGCGCCCGGAAGTTCCTCCGTACGAGAAAACCACCGGTTCCGTCATCAGCAGGGGCAGAGCCCTGGGATCCAGTTTCATCAGGTGTTCGCCTATGACGGGCTTGACCTCCCCTGTCGTCCATTTGTGGATATTGGTTTTTGCGTCAGACCCGAAGGAATACTCCAGATTCTTTTCATATCTGGCAATTTCCGTATTCCTGGGCACCGTCAAAGTAAAGGATGCCGACATCAACGACACATTCTCTTCGCTCAGGGGGAAAAAGTCCGGGAACATCACTATCCCGTCGTGGTATTCAACGGTATAATCGTATGTAACGGTAAAGGGATAATTGAATGCCGGCGTATAATGGGTTACGAAACAGTCGTCGGCCAGGCCCGTGGACAACGACGAATTGCCGAGGGACTTCCTTGATAGTTTCGTCTTCCTGCCATTTGGTTCGACGACCTCCCCGCTGAAGGAGCCCAGCGAACGGAAAGCGTCGGTAACTACCGCGAACCCGGCGGAAGACAGCCCGTCTTCCTTGAAAACCGTAACCGTCTTATGTACTCTGTCGGTGCCTGATGTGGCCGAGGTCATCCTGAATTCCTCGACGAATTCCCGGATGCATGCGTTTACTTCGGACTGCGCCGCAGCCGGAACAACGTCCAACGCCAGAAGAAGAGCTATGGAGAAAAACGGCTTCATTTCTTTTTAAGCACTATCGTGGCGTCATAAAAACTGCAGAGGTCCGCCCAGAAAGCACGCAATTCGGCGTAATCGGCAGGATCCACACGCGTATTGGCAAACGAATATACGAATGTCATGGTTATTCCGTTCTCCCCGGAAGGAACATATTTTACGATTGCCTTCGCTCCCAGGAGCGGGCAGGAAATACCTTTGCTCTCGGGCAGCTGTTCTATCGCATAGTCTGCCGGAACGAACAGCGAACAGGAGTATTTGATGGTCTCGGGATAAGGGAAGTCTATCAGGCTCTGGCGGACAGGGTCCTGGAATTCGTGAGCGGAATGGAATTTATTCAGGAAGGGCTTGATGTAAATGTAGTCACCGGACACGTCGGCTTCGTCGTTGAACTTTATGGTCATAGTGGCCTTCGGGGACCATTCTGTTTTGTCCGGGAAGTCAAATCCGCTGACCTCCACGCCATACCGGCGTTCAATAACCCCGATGAAATCATCTTCGTTCCTGCAGTCGGAATACGACAGTTTTTCGCTTTTTGCACTCTGGTTCATTGCAACGACGCGGCATTCTCCATTGATGGACCCGTCATTGCCTACATTCAGGACGGCCCTCTGCGTATATGTATTCCGGGTGCGCGAACTTATATCCTCGAAGTGCCCTGCCTTGTCCTTGATATCCAGGACCCTGGCTTTATCTACCAGGTAATTTACAGGCAGCACATCCAGATAACCGCTGTCGCTTGCCGCATCGGTATAATAGACCTTGCCGGAAGGAGTCTTGATTTTAAGGATAACGGCATTGAATGCATCTGCAGATATCTGGAAAGAAGCCAGGACTCCCCTGGAACGGCTCTTGACAAGGACCGGAGAACATTCGAACCCGGAATTGTTCAGCACGCTTGCCATGATGCCGCAGATGTCGGCCGAATCTCCAGTCTTTTCCTTAAGGGCCTTGGAAACATTGGGGAACAAGGCCGTGTTGCCGTTCCACTTAACCTGTTCCAGTACGGCCTTACGGACATTACCTATAAAGGCGACCTCATCGTCACCGACACTTCCCACAGTCGCCAGCAGGGGATTTACGTCCGATTTGCTGTTGAAACCTTTCAGGAATCCATTCGAGACAAACTGCTCGTCGACATCCTGCCAAGAGGTAGAGTAATCTCTGGTGAACGATCCTGGAATCTGCACGGAGCGGAGTTGATATTCCACGCCAAGACGGGCCTGGTCCGGATAGAAGCAGTTTGATTCACGCTTCAAGGCAGGGATATCATGGGCGGAATAAATATCCCTTTTCATTTTATAGAAAGACTCATCCCTTTCGTCGTAGTTCACTTCGCTGAAAGACGAGTAGCCGAACGAATAGACGTTGAAAGTAAAAAAGTCCGCATATTCGACGATTGTAATGCCCTGGTTCACAGGATAGGACTCCTGAATGAAAAGGAGACCCAGATCCCAGTAGTAATCGGATGTCAGGGTGTATTGTACCTCAATGACCGAACCAACCCGGACATCAGGTGCCGAGAAGGTGACTTGCCTGAACTTGTCGGAGTAGGAATCTTTGAAAACAAGGTTTGAGGGAAGTTTGGAGGTAACGGTCCTGCCGTTCTCGCGGTTGTATGTTGTTACCTTGACGTTCAGGACCATCTCATTCGCCGCCTTGTCCGCCAGATAAAGGATAGCTTTATCCGCACAGTCCTTTCCGTCTTCTTTCAGGACTTTATACCGTTTGAAAACGGTTTCGGTACGTTTGAACTCCGGTCGTGAATCAAAACTGACCATGACGTGATGCGCCTTGTAAAGAACCACGGCAGAGGCAGCAGGATCCGGAGGATAGGAGCTCATTTCGAGTTCTTCTGCCGAAACGGCCCCGGGCTTGGGCTTGACGCTGATAGTCTGCGACATCAAAGACGTCACGGAAAACATCAGCAACAGACTGATTATACCTTTCCTCATACCCTAATAATCGTAAAGACTCTCAAATATACCAATTATTCTTTATCTTTGCAGCCGGAACTGAGGTATGGTGTAATGGTAGCACTACAGATTTTGGTTCTGTCTGCAGAGGTTCG
>CAMHTE010000036.1 GCA_946187975.1 uncultured Bacteroidales bacterium
GCGGAGCCAGCCGGGAGGATGCAAAAACGGCAGGCTCCGACGAAAGCCGACTTTTTCAGAAGGCTGAGCGGAGTCCGCCGTTCTTAACGGCGTCGCGTAAAACTAGCTAGTAAACCAGCTTGGCAGCGATGGGATAATGGTCGGAGATGAACTCCTTGCCGTCGAAAGTGTCGTCCACCACCTTGAACCAGGCAGCCGACGCGAAACCATTATAATATATATAGTCGATGGTCTTGGACGCGGGCTTCTTGAAGCCGTTGAAGGACGGCGTGTCAACAGTGGCGCGGGCCGTGGCGCGGGCGCTCAGCATCATGCGGTCGAGGTCGATTAGACAGGAATCAGAGGGCTCCACGTTGAAGTCGCCGGTGAGGATGAGCGGAACGTCGGGATTCATCTCCCGAATCTTGCTGACTATCATCGCCAGCCCTTCCTTGCGCGCGACAACCCCCTTATGGTCCAGATGGGTGTTCACGAAGTAGAAACTGTGCCCGGACTTAAGGTCCTTAAGGAGAGCCCACGTGGCGGTGCGGGGATACTTGGCGTCCCAGCCCACTGAAGGCACGTCGGGAGTCTCGGACAGCCACCACGTACCGCAATCCTCCATGGAAAGGCGCTTCGTGTTATAGAAAACGCTCATGCGCTCGCCGTTGACTCCGTCGGTACGGCCTATGCCGTAACACTTATAATCGGGGGAAGTCTGCAGAATGTATTCTTCCTGCTCGGGCAGGGCTTCCTGCACCCCGAAGACATCTGGCTTCACGGCCTCGATCATGGCAGGAGTAGCGCTCTTGCGAAGGTTCCATTCATTGGGCCCGTCTGCGGCGCCGGCATTGCGTACGTTATACGACATCACCACCAGGGAGTTTCCCCTGCCGCAGGAAGCAAGCAGGCAAACTGCCGCTATTATAAATAAGGTATGTAAGTGTTTCATATTCTTTTTTGGCAAAATTACTTCAGATCATCCCAGTCGTCGGTGCGGAACGGCAGGAGAGGAATCCCGTAAGCATTAAATACGGTACCCTCGCACCAGTTGCGGAAGCAGTATCTTACCGCTACCGGCTCGGGAACCGCGGCAGACTTGATAGAGATGTACTTCTTTTTGGTCACCTTTGCAAGCGCCGGATGGAATACCCTGTCTTCGCCGGCAAGTTCGAAACCCGTCAGCGTCTCCCCTATGGGAGCGAGGCCGAGCGTGCTGACCTTGAAACAAACCACAGCTTCGGAACCATTAAACTCGACGCTCTCGAATGTGGGCGCATGGGCGTTGAAGCCCCTGAAGCCGTAGGTGTCGGAAAGAGCGAGGAAAGCCAGGCGGTCGCCAACTTCCTTCTTGCGGCGGGGATGAATCACGTCGCGCTCGCCCAGATCGACAGTGGGAGCCATGCCGGAATGGGGGATTTTATGCAGTGTCTTCTCCTGTGCCTCATAGAAATAACCCGACTCGAAGCTATCCGGCTTCCCGTAGGAATAGGGAGCTATCTGCACGAAGAAGAAAGGCGCGTCGGGGTTCTGGAAAACCTTACGCATCATACGGACGTAAGCAGGCTGAAGACGGGAATACAGCTCGGGTTTGTCACGGTTGGCTTCTCCCTGATACCAAATAATTCCGCGGAAGGTAAACGGAGCAAGCGGAGCCACCATTCCGTTGAACAGGGTGCAGGGCACGCGATGGGGCTTGTAATCGGGGAGTTTGTCGTCGAGGAAGTCCAGTTTGAACTCCCCCTCGAATTCCTTCTCAAGTACCTCGCGCGACATCCAGGACTCTATCAGGGTACCGCCCCAGTCGGTATTGATAATGCCTATGGGAACTTCCAGCATCTGCTGGAGCCTTTTGGCAAAGAAGTAGGCGGTGGCACTGGCGAGGGCGACCGCTTCGGAATTGTTCTCCTTCCACGAACCCTCGCAGTCTTCTTCCGGTGTAATTGAAACCTTGTGCTTGACCGCAAACATCCTTATCGGGACGGACGGGCGGGCGGAGACTATTTCCTCCATCGCTCCTTCGACAGGCTGGGAAGAAAAACCGCGGATGGGCATGGTCATGTTCGACTGGCCGGAGCAAAGCCATACCTCGCCCACAAGGACATTGTGCAGCACGAGCTCTTCGCCGTCACTGACCTTGAGTTCGTAGGGGCCACCGGCTTCAGGAGTAGCTATTCTGGCGCTCCATTTGCCGTGTTTACCGACGTTAACGCTGACTTTTGCATCAGGGGCCCAGGACCCGGAAACCGTGACGGTTTTGCCGTCAGCGACACCCCATACGGCCACTTCGGTCTGCCGCTGAAGGACCATGTTGTCGCCGAAAATCGACGGCAGTTTCACCTTAGCGTCAACGCTTGCCGAAACGATGGCAAGTACTGCCGCAATGGCGGAAAGACGTTTCATATCTTCTATTTTATATTACCAACTGACGGTCTCGGTATAGACGTTGCCGAAGAGGTCGCTCACGCGGATCTCTCCCGAACTGACTCCGGGAGAAGGAGTTACGCTGAAAAGTATGGCCTCCTTGGAAGGAGTGCAGTACTTGCGCGTAGTCTTGTTCTCTATCGTGGAGAAAAGGTCATTGTAGGCAGGATCCACTCCGGGCGTGAAGCTCATGTCGGCCACCTTTACGCCGTTCTCATACCACGCCGGGGTGCTCCATCCTTCGGACCAGTTCCAGATGTTCACCTTCACGGTGCCGTCGCCGGTGCGTACGGGAGAATAGCCGCGCATCTGCGTCTCCTTTCCTGTGCCTACTCCCTTGTAGTACCAGGAGAGGGAATCGCCCCGGACCTCCATCACCATGTATCCCTGGGGCTCACCCTTGGCAGCGATCTCGCGGTTGAAGCGGAGGGCGCCGGTAGCGCGGGCTACGCTGATGCACTGGATGTTGGGAGCGCCGTGTTTGGTGTCCTTGCCGGCGTAGTTGTAATAGAAGTTCTCGTGGTTGTGTCCGTTCCACGCATATACCTTCCTGTAGGAGGAAAGCAGGGCCAGATACTCGCTGTAATTGAGGCTGTACACATTGTGCGACCCGTGGGGAGACTTATTGGGAGTCTTGAACGGGTTGTTATGGGTGCAGGTGACTATGATCTTGTCCTTGGGAACGAAGGCGAGGTCCGCCTTGAGCCAGGCGAGGGTTTCGTCATCGAGACCGTAATGGTACTTGTCGGCCGACGTAGCACGGTCGTAGAGGATGTCGTTCATGGCGATGAAGTGTATGTCGCCAAGGTCGAAGGAATAGTTCGAAGGTCCGACATAACTCTCGTAGCAGATGTTTCCCAGCCTCGTCTCGAACAGGTTGTACTGATCGTAGTCGTGATTACCGATTACGTTGAAGGTGGGGCATTTGATAATTGCCGCGCCGTCGAGATAATCGTCCCAGGCAGTCATCTCGTTGTAAACGAGGTCACCGAGGTTGATGCAATATACATCCCCCTTGCAGGAGGCGCGGAAGGCCTCGGCGTCGGGAGCCACGCGTGTATGCCAGGTCTCCATGGAATTATCCCAACCGAAAGGCCTGACCTGAGGGTCGGCAATCATCAGCACGGTATAATCCTTTGCGGGTTCGCGACGGTCCAGTACGAAGTCCGCACGGACGGCCTTGGAATGGATGGGAACACGCATGGCCAAGCACGGCATGCCGTTCCTTAACGGAATGACGGCGTCGGCGGGAAGGCTAAGGCTGATGAAGCGGCAGGTCTCGAGGTCGGAGTTCATGCTGAAGCTGCCGTCGGCACCGGTCTTGACGCACTGGATGCCGTCGGATACAACTATTCCCTCCCTGGGTTCTCCGGAAGAAGTGAGAACCTTTCCGGTGACGTTCCCTCCGGCGGGCACTTCGTCCAAGGCCACCGCCCAGTCGGTCGGAGCCGAGCCTCCGGTCTTCACCGAAACGGCGCTGGCGATAATTGAGCCCTTGCGGCCCGAAGCGGCCGAAATCTTTCCGTAATTGGCGCAATCCTTCACGCAGCCGGGAAGCCCCGGACGGGATTCGGCACAACCCACCACACCGGCAGTATGGATGGCGTTACGGTTGTTGCTGTCGAACTTATTGCCACCTGCGGAAGAAACGATCTCGCCGTAGTTTATGCATCCGCTGACGAAAGCGGCGGAAGTCTGCGTCTTAGGTACATGGATGTTTCCGACAATTCCGGCACTGGTACTGCGGGCCCTGGAACTGACACCGGCGAAAACGATCTTTCCGTAATTGATACAACCGCGGATATGAGCCTGACGGCTTATGTTTCCGGCGATACCGCCCGTATGCGAGGGCTGTTCCCCGGCAGTAGTTACAGTTCCGTAGTTGACGCAGTCGGCCACGACCATGGCATCGTGCGGCTGGCCGCAGATTCCTCCCACATAAGCTCCGCAGGCTCCCTTACCGGTCACGGCGCCATGATTCTCGCAGTGCAGGATATTATTCTTGGTAACCCCGGCTATGCCTCCCACTTTAGATAAACCGGCAGTGCCTCCGTCTTCGGCTTCACGCATATCCGCAAGCACTTCCCCGCGGTTGACGCAGTATTTGAGCTGGGTGCGTGCCGAGTAGCCGATAATACCTCCGATGTAGAGAGCTACCAGGTTCGTGACGGCCTTGACCGCCCCTTCGTTCTCGGAACGCACCACAGAGCTGACGGTATTATTCTTTCCGGTTCCACCACCGCAGATTCCTCCGATTGAAAGGAATACAGCCTCCTTGGGTTCGCCGGAGGTGTCGGACGAAACGGAGCCCAGGTTGCGGCAACCAAGCATCACATACTTGTTGTATCCGACCAGGCCGCCGACATGGATGGGACCCAGGGCGTAACTGCAATTGTGGGAAACACTACCCTCGTTTACGCAGTAACGTACGACTCCGTTATTGAAGTCGGCAATGAAGCCGACCTTGAATTCATCTCCTTTGCTGGTGCATTTGAGAACGCAGGATTTATCAATCGTGAGGTTCTCCACTATACCCGTGCGGGCGATCTCCTTGAAAAGCCCGGCGGACGCCTTCCATCCGCGGAGACGGAAGCCTTTTCCGTCGAAATGCCCGGCGAAGGAAGCCACCTGCGGCAGCTTCTTGGTTTTGGAAAGGTCGATGTCGGAGGTGAGAACCACCACCGAATCGGCGTCGCTCCACTGGAGGACGCTCTCCCCCTTATTGTATGCCTCTATGAAATCCTGAAGGTCCTTGGCAGAGCCAATGCCCTGCGCCAGGGCGGCCGCCCATATAGCCAGCAGACCGAGAACGAGACTAATCTTCTTCATTGATTACCAGGTTATCGTAGATGAATAATCGTTACCGAAACGGTCCCTCACGGTAACCGTGCCGGTTCCGGAAGGTTCGTTCACGAACGCGCAGAACATGGATGTGCAATTGTTCTTTCCGTGGGTCCATTCGTCCTTGAATACGGACAGGCCCGGGTTCCTGAGTTTATAATAGAAATTGTTGAGTTCCCAGTTGCTGTAGGAGAACATCTTGTCCTTGTCCGAAACCCTCGTCATTGGACTGGGGACACCTTTAGTGGTGAATATGGGAGTACCCCATCTCTCGTCCCACATGAAGATGTTGGCGTAGATATAGCTGTCGCCGTAAACTCCGGGTGCATAAAGCTGCATCTGGTAGTCGTCGGAGAGCTGCACCGTCCCTTCCGTGCCGTCGCTGTTCTTCAGATAGGCACGCCCTCCCTTGTATGTCCAGGGGCGGTAATCGTACGCCGGCTGCTTGCTGTACTGGTAAGAACCAGTCTGGTAATACGTGGGCTTGAACTTCCAGCTTATGCGACCGTTGTCGTATTCGAAAATCACATAGCCGCGGGGCGTGCCGTTCGAACCCTGCCAGTCGTTGGACCAAAGGGCGCCGGTTACACGGGTGAGGGTGTGGGCCTCAACCACCTTGTCGTCCTTGTCCACATAATTAAACGTGGCGTGGGTGTGTCCGGCCCAGCCATAGGACTTGCTGTACTTCGAAAGCAGGTTCCTAAGGTCGCCAATATGGTTGACGGTCAGGCTGCGGTCCTTTATTACGACTTCGTTGCCATTGTTCGACAGCGTCTTGAACAGGGGCGAATGGGCGCATACCATGATGGGCGTGCTGGTCGGGACCAGAGCCATGTCGTTCTTGACCCACTCCCAGATCTCGTCGGTAAGGCCCGTACCACACTCGTCGCTGTAGGTCTGCGTAGAGGGATCCGGCGAAATCATATCGTCGAGCATCAGGTAGTGCATCCCTCCGAGGTTGAAGGAATAGTTGACAGGACCCATCTGCTTTTCGAACTCGAGAGAAGACTGGTCGTCCGCCATGAGCCTGTGGCCATGGTCGTGGTTGCCTATGATGTTATAGGTCCTGATACCCGTACGCGCCATGCCGGTCTTGTATTCCGTCAGGAGGCTGAGGTCCTGATGCACGATGTCGCCGAGGGCTATTCCGTACACGGGTCGGTCAGTCATGTTTTTTACAAGATCCGCCATGTCATCGTACATGTCCTCGCAGCAGTCCAGGGACTTGAAGGCGTACTGGTCGGTGGGAAGATCATTCCTGCGTGGCTGGGGGTCGGCAAAGATGATTACGGTGTAACGCTCCGGATTCGTTATCTTTTCCAGAGTGAACGGGATATCGTATTTTCCGTCAGCCCCCACCTTATAATCGCTGAGGAACTTCCAGAATTCCACCATGCCGCTGCCAGCGTTTACCGGCGCAGCCCAACCGGCAGGAGTGGACACGAACACATACCTCGTTTTCGTGAGGTCCGCGGGCAGGGCATACCTGCCGCTCGCATCCGTCTTAACGCAGTTGAGCCCGTCGGAAACCACCACATCCTTGAGCAGCGATCCGTCGTCACCCTTTACCGTTCCCACGATGGTGGCGGGCCGGTTGTCCTTTCCGCCACCATTTTCGGTATTCTCCTTCTCGCAGGCAAAAGCCAGCGCGCAGAAGCATATTAACAGAAGAACCCTTTTCATTCCTCAATCAGTATAATAATTACAAAAGAGTGGTGCCGCTTACAGTTACGGCTTTCATCTTGGAGAAGAACTTGTTCATGTTGCTCTCAGTCTGGTCGAAGTGAGAGGTAGCCAGGGACTCCACGTTGGAAGTGGTGACCGCCTGTCCGTCGACCGTGCCTTTGAACTTGTTGTTCGTCAGGGTTGTACCCTCAACGTCGTTGCGTCCGAGTACTCCACCGAACACACCGGGTTTTGCAGCCTGAATAATACCGTTCGCCAAGACACCGTCATACGAGCAACCAGTCACAGTGACAGGCCCTGCCAAGGCGGCATAAGCCACAATACCACCCACGTTCGAGGACTCAGCGGAGCCCATGCAGATGGACGTGATATTGCCTGCTGCCGTGCAGTTGCTCACCGAAGATTTGGCAAGCACACCAGCTATTCCTCCCTTGTCGGAAGCCTGATTGTTGGCAGGGGTGCCGTTCTTGTCCTGCAGCGTCCATACCGACGAGCCGGTCCATTCGCATCCCTCGATCGTTGCATTGTAGGCATATCCCACTATTCCTCCGGCCGAGCCGCGATAGGCGTCTATCACTCCCTTGCTGGTGCAGGAAGTCATGGTAAGGGTGCCATCGTCGGGCTTATGATTGTAGCTGTATGCTCCGAGGATACCACCGGTGGCACACGCCGTGAAGAATGCGGGAGCATCCGAAGAAGTGTAGTACGCCTGCGAACCGGCATCGTTCAGGATAAAGAGGATAGGATTATTGTTGTAGTGGAGATTGCTGATGTTGGCTTTGTTTTCGCAATTCTCAAAAACGGCGTTGCCTCCATAGCAGAGACCAGCTATACCTCCGACCTCCTGACTGTAGCCGTTCGACTTCGCGCAGTAATCGCCTCCGGATTTGGCACCAACCTCGGCGAGGTTGTGGCAATCCTTGAAGGTGACGGGTCCGTTGATATGTCCGGCGATGCCGCCAAGGCACATGCGCTTGATCTGCACCGCAGTGCCAGTGGCATATTTATTGTTGATGGGGCCTTCCTTGGTAATGTTCTCGAATACCATGGTACCCGCGGCGGTATCGGGGTTGCATCCGCCGAGCACTCCCCCGTAGCAGAACCAGTTGCCCTTACGTGCCACGGCAGAATGGTCTACGGAAATGATGGTCGAACAAGAATAACCCTTTACGGTCAGGGCAATACCCGAATCGATATAACCAATCAGACCGCCGGCATAAAGCAGTGTGGCCGCTGCGGAACCAAATCCAGCGATGCTGATGCTGCCCGACATTTCAGTCTTGTCCGTGGAATAGTCAAACACCCTGTTGCCGCCGTCCAGGCTGCCGTAAAGGCCGCCCAGCCTTACATTGGTTCCCGTAGTTCCCTCAAGATTAACGTCGCCGCGGAAGGAGTTTCCGGAAACCGTGGTCGTAGAAGTAAGCGAAGATGTGATACCTCCGGCCCTGACAGTGCCAGGGCATGCCGTAATGGCAAGCATACCCTTCATCTCGCAATCGCTCACGGGACCGTAAGTAAGGCCGATTACACCGCCTATGGATGCGGATGTGAGGGTAGGCGTATTGATTGTTATTGTCGCACCTACAATGCAGTGGCTCAGGACAGTCGTAGCGTCCGCAATTCCGACCAGTCCTCCGATCACCGCACTTCCAGAAGGAACGTCAACCGTCAGTTTGCCGTCGAAACTACAGTTCGTGAAGGTCGTACCTTCGGCAGTGGCAGCCATCGCTCCGATAACGGAACCGGTCGAGACTGTGAGGTCGCAGAGCGGATCCATCGTCAGGTTGCTGATTTCGGCATTCTTGCAGACGTTGAAGAGAGGTTTGGAACCACGAAGGTTAAGAACGCTCTTGCCGCCGCCATCGAACTTGCCGGAGAACGGATGTCCGTCCGAACCAATACCGGCCCAGTCCGTAACGCCGGCCATATTTATATCGCCGAGCACCGTGATGACGCCGTCCTTTTCCCATGGCTCCGTGGAACCGCCTTCTTCAATAACCTTTGCCAGGGCCTTGAGGCCATTGGCCGAATTTAGGCCGTGGGAAGGAGTGAAGTCCTGCTTCATTGCGGGAAGTACTACCTTCGTTTCCGAAGTATTATTGAGCGACAGGGTAATGGGAACCTCGCGGGGTGCGTTGGTGTCGCTGATATTCTGGGCCAGGGTTATGGTGATGAGGTCCGTGCCATCCTCCTGGGGCTCAATCGTCTTTTCCGCAAAATCCGGGAGTTCGATGCTCTTGACTACGGATCCGGGAGCGATGAAGCTGAAGCTGGCGGCATCCCTGCCCCAGAAGATGTTTCCTGCACCGTCGTACTCCACGTTATTGCCGAACTGATAGACGTAAACCATGTCCGTTTCTTCGCCCGCAGTAAGGGTGATACCACCGAACTTGGCTCCGCCTTCGTTGGCCGCCACAGTAAGGGTTACAGGAGTGACTGTCATTCCGCCGGCATCGGCAGGTGTGCCCTTGGAGGCAGTGACCCATCCGCCGCCAGAAATCTCCCAGGAGGTTCCGGTAACAGTGGAAACATTCATATTCAAACTGCCTCCGTTCTTGTCGCAGACGAAATAAGGCTGACTCAGAACGAAAGCGCTGGCGCTTTGCCGCACCTCGATAGTGGTACCGCGGTACTGCCCGGCCTGGAAGGTAAGCGTGGCGGGCTCACGTGCTTCGAAACCATCGTTTGCGGTAAGGCTGATTACTACACTTCCGGGGCCGCAGTGCTCCTCTTTCTCAACGGTACACCAGTTCTTGTCGGAAACGATGTCCCATTTGAGGGCGTCGTTATTGATTTCGACATCCACCGTAGCCTTGACGGCATGATGGGAGAAAGCAAGGGTCTGGACTTCGCTGCCGTTAAGCAGGAACTTCACCTCCAGCTTCTGGCCTTCCTTCACGCGGTTGTCGAGGATTTCGCGCTCGCTCAATTTTTCCTCACAGGAACAGGCGAGTGCCGCCAGGGCGAGCATCAAAAGTATTTTTCCGTATTTCATATTACTGTCTTCCTAAAAGTCTGTTAGCTTTACTTTCCGCAGTAGATGCCCACCACATATCGGTCTGGAGGTTATTGGTTCCTCCGAGCCAGCGGTTCAGGGCGTCCGGATAGGAAACGGGATTGCGGTACTGTTCGTCCGAAGGATAGCGCAACCTCGTGGGAAGGATCTTATCGTTGCCGGCGGCGGGACCGTTGGTCTTCAGCAGAGGATAACCGGTACGGCGATAGTCGCACCAGGACTCGATGCCGATGAAGAAAGTGGAAATCCACTTCTCGCTCAGGATGGCCTCGATTGCATTCGAAGCGCTGAACTTGCTGCCGCTCCACTTTTTGCCGTTCGTGACATAGGTCAGGTACTTTGTAACCTCGGAGGAACTCGCCGTTACATCGGGATTCCATTCGAGGATGCTCTCCTGGACCGCAGAACGGAACAGGGCCTGATAACTAGTCATATCCGAAATGGCAGCGGCCCATCCCCTTGCGCCTACTTCGGCGTAAATGAAGAGGAGCTCGGAATACTGCATCATAGGATAATACTCGGCATTCTTCAGATCGTACATCGCCTTTGTGATGCTGCTTTCGACGGAGCCGTTGGGAAGTCTTCCGACAAGGGAGTTACCTTCGCCGGCCGACACATGCTCCGCCATGTAGGCGACACGGGCTTCGTTGAGCATATGCACGGGGATACCGAAAGCCTTACGCCAGAAGCAATCGTAGCGGGGGTCTTCGGCGTGGCCGCCGGCACCTCCGGTAGATGCCTTGTACTTGTAGATAGTGTTGCCATGCAGATCCACCGCCTCGGTATAATCCAACATCTGGCGCAGCATGTAATCGCATACGCCAACCGAATGCCAGGCACCGTTCGTCCAACCGTAGAAGGGAGTATTCTCCACCTCGTTGTCCTGGCTGAAGTGAATCATGGGACGGTCGGCCCGGGAACGCATCTGGGGATACTTGCCCGAATTTGTCGAGAAGCAGTTATAAAGTTCGGCAAGCTTGGTCTGTACGCCGATGGCGCCGTATTTCTCGTCGCCCAGCGTAAGGATGCCGCCGTCTTCCTCTATCACCTTCATGGCTATACGCATCAGCACCCTCGCATAGAGAGAATTGCCGAAGCGGCGCCACTTGCTGAGGTCGCCCTTGTAGGTAAGGTCGCAGACCGGGGAAAGAGTGGGCTTCGACGCATCCTCGTTTTTCTCCCAGGCGTCCAGGAGCGAGTTGGCCTCTTCCAGCATGCAGACAACCTTACAGTAAATGCTCTTCTGGGTATCGTATGCCGTAGTATAGGTACCAAGGTCGTCGCTCACCGCAAAACGGCCCGCTTCCGAGAAGGGAACGTCGCCGTAGGTATCGGTAATCTGGGTGATCAGGAGGCTCTGGAGGATCATGGCCACGGCCTGCATGGGAGCGTTGTTTTCCTTAACCGCCTTGTCGTACATCGCTATGGCATTGCCGAGCTGGGGATAGAAGGTGGTCCACATATCGTCCACCACGCCTTCAGGAACCTCATAGTTATCGATGACGATGGAGGCGTTTTCGGAGGAGACCGATACGCCGTACTGCATCAGCATTATGGTAATGTTACGGAATACTCCGAGCATGTTGTACTCCGTCTTGAACATTATGGGATGGATGAATCCTTCCGCGGGAGCCAGATCCTGGTCCAGCGCATAGGGATTCTTTGACATGTCGTCGAACTTGGAGCAGGAAACAAGGCCCGTAGCGAGCATTGCTGCAAACATCAGAATGTAAACTGTCTTTTTCATATCCTGTCCTCCTTTAGAATGTAAGGTTCAAAGTAGCTCCGAACTGTGCCGTGGTAGGCATCTGCATTATTTCGAAGCCGGGGATAACGGCGCTTCCGCGCATCGTGACCGCTTCCGGATCCCAGGCGGGGAAGTCACTCCAGCACCAGAGATTGTTGCCGTAAACAGCAACGCTGGCCTGGCTTATGAATTTAGTCTTTGCAAGCAGCTTCTTGGGAAGGCTGTATTCCAGACGGACTTCGCGGAGTTTGAGGAACTGCGTGCTCACGAAGCTCGCTTCCGCGTTGGTTTGAGAGTAGAGGTTGCTGTAGTAGTGGGAAACGTTCGCCTTTTGCAGGACCTTTTCGTTGATGGCGTAGTTACCGTCATCCAGAATTACGACACCTGCAGGCACGTAGTCGCCTTCACGACCTTCGAGCGTGGCTTTACTCTTACCACGGTTGTTCATCGCCCAGGCGCTGTAGGAGAACACGTGACCGCCCACCTGGCCATCAAAGCCAATGTAGGCGGTTATGCCCTTCCATTTGAAACTGGTGTTGAATCCACCCTTCCACTTGGGGGCGCAGTCGCCGAGGTACTGCAGGTCGGTGCCGGTCACAGGGGCAAGCTGGTTGTCGAGGACCATCATACCGGACACATCCACCATATTGCCCTGGGCGTCAATTGCCGTCGCCCCCTTGGGAGCGCGGACATAACCCTTACCGTACATTGCGGTGAGGCTCCCGCCCTCGTGGGCCGTCATATATGCGTGGGTGGAGTAAGATGCCACTATCCAGGAATCGATGCCCTCACCCAGCGAAACCACCGTATTGCGGTTGCGGGTGAAGTTGGCACCCAGTTTCCACTGGATGTCGCGGGTCTTGAGCACCGTGCCGCTGACGGAGGCTTCGATACCGCGGTTGCGGATGGATCCTGCATTTATGAAGATGTAATTGACGCCGTTCGCATAGGATACCGGCATCTGGGAAATCAGGTCGTCGGTGACCGAATCATAGAAGGCCGCATCGAAGGAGAAGCGGTTCTTGAACATCCTCAACTCAAGACCCAGTTCCCAGGAAGTAACGGTTTCGGGCTTCAGGTAAGGATTGTTCTTACTGGTTGCAATTGCCACTGTTCCCGGGAAACCGGTAACCTGCAGGTAGTTGTCCGTACGGTACGGAGCGGTGTCGTTACCCACCTGCGCCCAGGAGGCGCGCACCTTCATGAGGTTGATGAGGCCGTTGGTGCGTCCGAACTCGAAGAGGTCGTTCAGCGCCACACTTCCGGATACCGAAGGATAGAAGAACGAGCGGTTATCTCCCTTCAGGGTGCTGGACCAGTCGTTACGGCCGGTCACATCCAGGAATATCGCGCTCTTCCACGAGAACGAAAGCATTCCGTACAGGGAATTCGTCTGGCGCGCCCAGGCGTTGTTGCCCGTGAGGGGCTCGTAGTTGGTGTTGGCAAGCGAATAGATTCCGGGAATCTTGACGGCGGTGGCAGTCTGGGAGTGATTGCTGTAGTTGCGATAGATTATGCTGCCGCCGAAGTTGCCGGTAAGGTCGAATTCACCGAACTGCCTGTTGTACTTGAGCAGGAAGTCGCCGGAATACTGCTTGGAGTCGATGTCCTGTTCGCGGTACCATCCGTTGGGCTTGGTCTTGGAGTCGGTTCCCTGACGCTGCGTACGGAAGTCGCTGGTGATATCCAGACCGCCGCGAACCGTAAGGTCGAGACCCTTCATGATGTCGGCCTTCATGGCGAAGTTGCCGTACATACGGTCGCGTTTCTGGGTACCTATGCACTCATATGCTACGAAGTAGGCGTTGTTCTTGGCGGTCAGGACGGTGTTCTGTTTGTAATTGGCCTTGTCCAGCCAGTATTCCTTCTCCCAGTCCATGTTTACGTTAGGAGCATAGCACCAGAGGGAGTACATGATGGAAGACTGGTTGTAACCTGACGAGGTTGGCATATTGTCCTGGCTCGTGCTCTTGTAGTTCACGGAAGTGTCGAACTTAAGCCAGGAGGCGAGCTTGCTGGAAGTACGCACGGAGAGGAAGTTGTTGGTGCTTCCGTTGCCCGGAGTGATGCCGTTTACCATAGTGTTGGTGTAACCCACACGGACGCTGTTCTCCTTGTTGAGCTTACCGGATACCACCACGGAATTGGAAAGCGTGATTCCGGTCTCGAAGAAGTCCTTGAACCAGTCGCCGTAACTCTTGAACGGGGTGGCGTCGCGGATCCAGTCACCGGTCTCGTTATAGTGTCCGCCAATTCCGCGCTTCTCGTCGTAGTACTGGTAGTACAGGGTGCCGTCCATCTTCGGACCCCAGGAAGTCATTCCTACGGTCGAAGAATAAGCGGGAATGGGATTGTATCCGGCGATGCCTGTAAAATCGGTGTCGGAGGGCTTGAAGTAATAGTAATCGTATCCCGACACGCCCTGGCCGTAAAAATACTGGAGGTCCGGCGAAGATAGGAGCTTGTCCAGAGCGATGCTCGACTTGTAGCTCACATTCAGCACGGCATCCTGGCCTTCGGCCGATTTGGTGGTGATGATGATGGCGCCGTTTGCGGCCTGGGAGCCGTAAAGTGCGGTTGCGGCGGCGCCCTTAAGCACGGTCACACTCTCGATGTTCTCCGGATCGATATCGGCGGTACCGTTACCGTAGTCCAGTGCACTGGTACTGCCGTCTCCGCTCTCGGAAGCCGTGGAGGTGTTGAACATGGGAACACCGTCCACCACGAAGAGCGCGGTGTTGTTCTCCAGGTTGGCGGAGGATTCGCCTCGCACCGTCACACGCATCGATCCGTTGGGGCCGCTGCTGCGGTCGATGTTAAGACCGGATACCTGTCCGGAGATACCGTTCAGCCAGTTTCCCGTAGTTCCGGCGCCTGCGAAAGCGTCGGATTCCACCTTCTGGGCGGAATAACCGATGGACTTCTCGTCCCTCTTGATACCGAGGGCCGTCACCACGGCGGTTTCCAGCACCTGCATGTCGTCCTTCAGGACAACGCGCTTGAGTGCGGCGGAACCGGCCTTGATGGTCTGGCTTTCGAAGCCGAGGCAGGAGAACTGGATGTCCGTTCCCGATTTAGCCGAAATGGTGTAGGCACCGTCCATGTCGGAAATGGTGCCTCCGGACGGTGCGATTACCGCAACGCCCGGGATGGGATCGCCGTTCATGTCAACTATGACACCGCTCCACGTTCCCTCCTGCGCCCAAAGGCCGGGTGCGGAGAAAAGGAGCGAGGCTATCCCGAGGATTAAGAATACTGCGATTCTTTTCATAGGGTTTTTATGATTGATTTTTTAGTGTCGTTATATTTACAAATATAAATATTTTGCATTATAATATGTATTTTCGCGCTGTTATGAGTAAAAAAATCAATCCCGGCTCTCCCCAGGTCACCCCGTATTCGGTGTCGCTGGGCCTTGTAATGACCATCCTGTTTTCCGCCGCAGCGGCATATCTCGGCCTTAAGGTAGGCCAGGTCTTCGAAGCGGCGATACCCATAGCCATCCTCGCCGCAGGTATCTCCGGAGCCATCGGGCGCAAGGATTCGCTCGGTGAGAACGTCATCGTCCAGAGCATCGGGGCCTGCTCCGGGGTTATCGTCGCCGGGGCCATCTTCACCCTCCCGGCCATCTACATACTCGGGCTCGAGGTGAACTTCTGGCACATGTTCATGAGCAGCCTCCTCGGAGGTGTGCTGGGAATACTCTTCCTCATCCCCTTCCGGAAATACTTCGTAAAGGAGATGGATGGGAAGTATCCCTTCCCCGAAGCCACCGCCACCACCCAGGTGCTCGTGAGCGGAGAGAACGGGGGCGGAAGCGCACGTACCCTGGCTATCGCCGGACTGCTGGGCGGACTCTACGACTTTGCCATCGCCACCTTCGGTGCCTGGGCAGAGACCATCAGCACCGCTTTCGTACACGTCGGACAGGTGGTCGCGGACAAGGCCAAAGTGGTTCTGAAGCTCAATACCGGAGCGGCCGTGCTGGGTCTCGGATACATAATCGGACTAAAATACGCCTTCGTCATCTGCCTCGGCAGCCTGCTGGTATGGCTGGTGATAATCCCCGGCTTCAACCTCATCTGGGGCGGACAGATCATCGATTTCATGGGTAGCGGGATTACAGTCCCCGTCGGGGAGATGAGCGCGGACGAGATTTTCCGCACATACGCCCGTCACATAGGAATCGGAGGCATCGCGGCTGCCGGAATAATCAGCATAATCCGCAACGCCGGAGTGATTCGCAATGCGATGGGGCTGGCCGTGGGTGAGTTCTCAAAGAAAGGAAGCCAGGCCGCAGCCCCGGAAGAAGCCGACAGGGATATAAAGATGAAGACGGTGGTGAGCGCCATCGTGATAGCGTTGCTTGTAATGTTCGCCTTCTTCGCGTTCGGAGGAGTGGTGAACAACGTATGGCAGGCCCTGGTGGGAGTGCTCATCGTGGCCGTAATATCGTTCCTCTTTACCACGGTGGCGGCGAACGCCATAGCGATAGTGGGCAGCAACCCCGTCAGCGGAATGACAATTATGACGCTGATTATCACCGCACTGGTGCTCGTGGCTTGCGGGCTTAAGGGCAATGCCGGAATGGTTGCGGCGATGGTGATAGGAGGCGTGGTCTGCACGGCTCTCAGTATGGCCGGAGGCTTCATCACCGACCTCAAGATAGGTTATTGGACAGGCACCACCCCGGCAAAGCAGGAGACCTGGAAATTCCTCGGCACGCTGGTGGCGGCGGCAACTGTCGGAGGTGTGATGATGGTGCTCAACAAGACTTACGGATTTACGGGAGAAGGCGCCCTGGTGGCGCCCCAGGCCAATGCCATGGCGGCTGTGATCCAGCCTATGATGAACGGTGGAAGCGCGCCCTGGCTGCTGTACGGCACGGGTGTGCTGATAGTAGTCCTGCTGACGCTCCTGAAGGTTCCCGCACTGGCATTCTGCCTTGGAATGTTCATCCCCATAGACCTCAACCTGCCCCTGCTCGTGGGCGGTGCCATCAGCTGGTACGTCAGCACCCGCAGCAAGGATGCAGCCGTGAACAGTGCTCGTCAGGAAAAGGGTACGCTGATTGCGAGCGGATTCATCGCCGGCGGTGCGCTGATGGGTGTGGTGAGCGCAATCCTGCGCTTTGCGGGAGTCGATTGGTTCATGAACGCCTGGAACAGCGTGGCGGAAGGCCACCTCTGTTCTGGTGCCGAAGCGCTCGCGATAGTTCCGTTCGCGCTGCTTATTATCTATATGATCAGGGCTTCGAA
>CAMHTE010000037.1 GCA_946187975.1 uncultured Bacteroidales bacterium
TAGAGCACATGCTTTGCAAGCATGGGGTCAGGAGTTCGAATCTCCTTATCTCCACTTCAAAAGCCACGCGTATTTGCGTGGCTTTTTTCGTTTCGATAAGGCAGCTGGCGCTGCCATTCTTGTTCAATCCCCTGTCGCTTCACGACATCCCCCTGAAGGGGGAATGCCGGAACCTGCTTCGCAGAACCCGGGTGGCTCCGCTTCTCGCATCGCTCGATAGCTTCGCCACGGCGGCTGATGCCGCCCTCGGCCTTCGACTTAGTGTTGGATCTGGTCGTGGCAGCCCGCCGGCATAGAGGTCCGTTTGCAAAAAGGGCCTGTTTTGCAAACAAACCGCACAAAAAGTAGATTCCGTTTGCAAAAACGGGCATTTTTGCAAACGGAATTGTGATTCGTGCCGAAGCGCTGGATGCCGGGCGTTCTTTCCGCTAGAGATTGGTGTTGACGACGGCGAAGAATTCTCCGCGGGGGACCAGTTTAAACATATTGCCGTTGGGATAGTCCCTGTACAGATACTGCAGCGAGGCCTCCTTGTACGACTTCACCGTCCAACTGCCGTAGACGTAAACGAGGCCGGATTCATCCGCGGCCAGCGCGTACACCATCTTGGCCTTGCGGCCTTCCTCGTCCATCAGGATACCGTGGTCGGTAATGACGTTGTGGTCGTCGCCTTCCTTGAGGGACACGCTCCTGAGGTGCATGACGCGATCGATGTAATCCGGACTTTCGGGATCATCCTCACGTACGCTTTCCGCCTTCAGATATCTCTCGTCATCGAGGTTCTCCCACTGGACGAAATATAGCCTGTCGCCGGCCAGTGCGGTCTGGAAATAGCTGGGTCCTATGTTGGCTATGGGTTCGAAGGCTTCGCCGGATTCGATGTCCTTGGACGGATCGAATATCCATGCCCTTTCATCTCCTCCGCCGAACGGGCCCATTATGAACAGGCACTTCTTCCTTCCGGGGAGAGGGGTAAGCCAGGTCCATGAGCGTTCGGTGTCCTGCTTCTCCGACGTCCTCGTTCCGTCGATGAGCTGTCCCATAGGGAGGACGTCCTTGAGGGTGTCGAGTTTCTCGGTCGAGGGACGGTACACATAGAGATTGCCGTGGTCGTCGTCGTAGTGGGCGTAGCCCCTCTTCTTTAGTGAGAACCACACGTTTCCGTTGTCATCTATGAAGAAGTAGAAGGAGCAGCCCTTGCCCTTGACTACCGTGGCGAGGTCCTTCATCTCACCGGTCTTGATGTCGATGCTGAAGAGATGGCATCCGTCATTTGCCTTGTCTTCGGGCTTGAAGGGGGTCATGAGGGCGTAAATCTTCTTGGCCTTGGGGTCGACGGCTATTGCCGAATAGATGGAATAACCGGGCATGGGGATGCCGAAATCCCTGAATTTGCCGGTGGCCATTTCGTATCCCAGGATATGGGCTCCGGGATAGGCCTCTATGCCTTCCTTCCAGTAGTTGGACAGGTGGGTGCAGAAGTAGAGCCAGCCGTCGCATTCTTGGATATCGCTGTGGATCTTGCCCTGCTGGGGATGTCCGGGAAGATCGCTTTCGCCGCAAACGTCGGTCATGTCGTCCGAGAGCACCGTGACTTCGTAAGTCTTAGGGTTGAATTTATGGAAACCTGCCCCGTGGCTCTTGGAATGAGTCGATGAGGAGAAGTAGCAGTTCCCGTCGGATGCAACCATGATGCCCTGCCACTGGCCGTCCCATTCCTTGCAGATTTTATTCATCGAATAGGTCCATACCTTTTGGCGGCTGCCCTCGGGGGCCGATTTTCTCTGTCCGCAGGACAATGTAAGAAGAAGCATTGCTCCGGCGACTAGTACTATGGAATTAGCTTTCATATAGTGTTATTAAATAATAATCAAGAAGTTATTTGGAGTGCTTGCGTGCATATTTGGGGTCGAAGACCATGTTCAGGGCGTGAGCCAGGCGGTACCCGCCGTTGCGCATCTGAGTGCGTGAGAGTTCGGAGTGGTCGCGGGACCAGACGCGGTCGAGATTGTCGCCGTCCTTCACACTTTTGCGCGTCTCGCGGCAGGCGGCTGCGACCTGGGTTCCCCAGTCATAGACGGTCCCTTTGCAGATTTCTTCCATCTGGTCCTTGGTGCAGTCGTCGCAAATCTCGGCTAAGTCGGAAAAACTGTAGGGAAATACCGTCACTACCATCCCATCGTCCCAGACGTGGTGATAATTGTCTTTTTCACCCTTGAATACGACGGGGAATTTGGCAATGTCGTTGTGTTTGTCGGCGTAGCGGATGTGTCCGGGGCAGTGCATGTCCCCTATGAGATGCGCCACCATCACCAGGGCGTACCAGCGCTCCTGGGCTGTCAGGTCCTTGGCATGTGAGAGTTCCTGCAGGCAGTGGTCGGCGAAATAGACCGCGTTGGTGAGTTTGCGGCCTGTCTGCGGGTGGTAGAGGGTATCGAAGGGATGCCCGTTTTCGTCCACCTCGAAGGTATGGGCATGGGGCACTCCGTATGCCCAGGCGGGGCTGTAGGCCGCGTCCAGTTCCGAACGGTATTCGTCGGCGTATGAGGCGAAGGCGACCAGGGGCTGCCCGTGCATTATTTCGTTGACCTTTTTTGCGGTCGTCTTTGTAAAGTGGTTCTGGGCTATCTTGACGACGGTGGCATGACCCATGCGGCCCCAGGCCGCGGCGCTGCCGCACATTACGATGGTGCAGAGGATAATTGCACCCGAAAGGATCAGTTTGCGTTTCATGTTCGTAAAGTTAGTAAATTTTGCGCAAGGTTTGCTAAATTTGCTACCGGTTATGAAGTATAAGGCATTGTTCTTCGACATCGACGGCACGCTGGTGAGTTTTGCAACTCACCGCATCCCCCGCAGCGCGGTGGATGCCCTTCGCGAGGCGAAGAAGCGTGCCGTCCGTATCTTCATCGCCACCGGCCGTCCCCGCGCCATGGTCAACAATCTCGGCGAAATCGAGGACCTCATCGACGGCTGGATCACCCACAATGGCGGCCAGTGCACGGTAGGCGACGAGGTAATACGCTGCAACAGCATCAGCCCGGAAAGCCTCCGCATCATCCTCGACCACTCGGACCGCTTCCATTACCCCGTGTACATAGTCGGCGAACATACCCAGGTGGCCTACAACAACGAGGAACGCATGATGGCCTTCTACCGCGACGAACTCAACTTCCACCTGGACACTTCGCTCACCATGGCCGACCTGGAGGGCGAGCGCGTAATCGAAACCACCAATTTCTGCAACCCGGAGCAGGAGCGCGACCTTATGCCGCGCCTGCCGGACTGCATCTCCACCCGCTGGCATCCGGCCTTCATCGACATCACCGAGCGACATTCTGACAAGGGCACGGGTCTTGCGGAAATAGCCGCGAAGCTCGGCATTGGGATAGACGAAACCATGGCTTTCGGCGACGGCGGGAACGATGCATCCATGCTCCGTGCCGCAGGAGTCGGCGTAGCCCTCGGAAGTGCGTTCGACGAAGCCAAGCGGGCCGCGGATTACGTAACGACCACCGTCGAGGAAGACGGCGTAGCCAGGGCACTTGAACATTTTGGTGTTATTTAAAGCACTATGACCATAACTCTCGAAAACAAGGAGATTCCGGTACTGCTTATAACCGGTTATCTCGGAAGCGGCAAAACCACGCTGCTAAACCGCATACTCACCAACCGCCGCGGTATCAAGTTCGCGGTGATAGTCAACGATATAGGCGAGGTGAATATCGATGCCGACCTCATCGAAAAGGGTGGCGTCGTGGGCAAGACCGACGACAGCCTCGTGGCCCTTCAGAACGGCTGCATCTGCTGCACCCTCAAGATGGACCTTGCGGCGCAGATCGCCGACCTCTGCCGCATGGGTCGCTTCGACTACATCGCCATAGAGGCGAGCGGTATCTGCGAGCCCGCCCCCATCGCCCAGACCATCTGCACAGTTCCGCAACTTGTGCCTCAGCGTCCCGGCGACTCCATCCCCGTGCTGGACTGTATAGTTACCGTCGTGGACGCGCTTCGAATGAAGAGCGAGTTCGCCTGCGGTGACGCCCTTACCCGCGAAGGGATAGAAGAGGACGACCTTGAACGCCTGGTAATCGAGCAGGTGGAGTTCTGCAACCTGGTCCTGCTCAACAAGGCTTCGGAAGTTAATCCGGAAGAACTCGGTCGCGTAAAAAGCATAATCCACGCCCTGAACCCCGGAGCGGAGATAATCACCTGCGATTACGCCGATGTGGACCTCGACACCCTCGTGGGAACCGGCCGCTTCGACTTCGACAAGGTGGCCACTTCCGCCGCCTGGATAGCGGAAATCGAGGGCCATCACGACGACGATGACGATGATGATGACCACCATCACCACCATCACGAAGGCGGCGAGGTGGAGGAATACAATATAGGCACGTATGTCTATTACAGCCGCCCCGCACTGGATCTCAACAAGTTCGACTACGCCGTGTCCAAAAAGTGGCCGAACAACATCATTCGCGCAAAGGGCATGTGCTGGTTTGCCGACGAGCCTTACAAATGCTGGCTGTTCGAGCAGGCGGGAATCCAGAAGACGCTTCGCGATGCCGGCGAGTGGTACGCCGCCATGCCTGAGCACCAGCTTGCGGAAATGATGTCCCGCGACGCGACGCTTCGCCGTGACTGGGACCCCCAGTATGGCGACCGCATGAACAAGATAGTTTTCATTGGGCAGAACCTGGACAGGGAAGCCATCCGCCAGATGATGGACAGTTGCATAAAACAATAATTACGATATGCTTTCATTCGGATACCGCAGCATCTTCAGCTGCCGCCTCAGGGCCATGGCCATGATTGCCATAGGAGCCGTCCTCGTTTTCGCCGACAATGCCGCCGCCCTCATGGTGCAGGTGGTGGGCGCACTTCTCATTATCTCCGGAGGAGTATCGCTGCTTCACGCCGTCATCGGAAAGCAGGACCCTGGCAGGGGAGCATCCCTTGGCGGAGCCGTCGTAACCCTCTGCATCGGACTCGTCCTGCTATTCTTCAGTGAAGGGATAGCGGCTTTTGCAATCTACCTGATAGCCTTCGCTCTGATAATCGCAGGCCTTCTTCAGCTGTTTGCTTATACCGGGGCCATGGCCTCCGCCGGGCTTGGGATTTCCGCCCCCATTGTTGCCGGCCTTACCGTGCTCGGAGGCGTGCTGCTGCTCTTCCATCCGTTCAGCATCAACATAATGGGCGTCATCGCCGGTATCTTCCTCATAATCTACGGCATCAACGAACTGATCAACTCCTCCCGTGTCAACCGCGCCATTACCGACAATTACGGCCCTATGGGCGAAGACAAAGGCGTTGACGAGCAGTAGGTTGGTTTATCAGGATTTTATTATATTTGGGAAATTTAACTCACGCCCATGAATACCTTTGTCAAGCGAGTTCTTTTTGTTTTTGCCGCCATCGGAGTACTGTCGGCCTGCTCTAAAGAAGAAAAGCCGTCCGGTTCGGACAGCAAAACCATACGTGTAACAGGCGTAACGCTCAGCGTTCCCAGTGCGGACATCTATGAGGGAGAAACCCTGGAGCTTGTCGCTACCGTGGCTCCCCAGGATGCAAGCAACAAAAAGGTATCGTGGGCCAGCAGCAACAACGCAGTGGCCACCGTTCAGGATGGCTTGGTAAGTGCGGTGAAGGCCGGCAACGCTACCATTTCGGTGACTACCGCGGACGGAGGATTCAAGGCAGAATGCGCCGTGACCGTCAAAGCGAAGCTAGTTCCTTCGGTAACCGTGGGTTCGGAGAAGATTTCCACCCTCAGCGCAGTGCTGAAAGGTAAGGCGAACCTCGAGGAAGCGACCGCACCTGCAGATCTGAAGCTGGGCTTCCAGTATTCCGTCTCCGCGGATCTGCAGAATGCAAAGACCGTGGAGTCGTCGGATGCCGATGCGGCCTACAATTATTCCGCCGGCATCACCGGGCTGGAACCCGCCGTCAAGTATTACTTCCGCAGCTTCGTCCATAAGAACGGACAGGACTCGTACGGCGAAGTCATGGAGTTGACCACCAAGGCACTTTCCTCCCTCCTGGAGACGAAGGATGCCGGCAGCATAGAGGAAACCAGCGCCGTGCTTAACGCCAAGCTGGACCTTACCGACGTGCAGTATACCAATGTGGAATACGGTTTCTACTGGGGGACCTCCGCGGAATCGCAGACTACTTCGCTTGAAGGCGGAGCCATTTCGGGCAACCAGTACTCCGCATCCCTGACAGGTCTTACGTTCAAGACCCAATACTGGTACAAGGCATACCTTACCATCGACGGAAAATCCTTCCAGGGTGAGGTCAAGTCCTTCTCCACAAGCATGATTGCCGTACAGAACGTATCGCTCGACAAGACAGAGCATGTCTTCGACACCATCGGCGAAACCATAACGCTGACGGCCACTGTCCTTCCTGCGGAGGCCTCCGATAAGAGCGTCTCCTGGGCTTCGGACAACACTGCGGTCGCAACGGTCGACAACAATGGTAAAGTGACCGCGGTCGGCAACGGAAAGGCCAACATTACCGTTACCACCACGGACCAGGGCAAGACCGCCAGCTGCGCCATTACGGTTGCCCAGAAGGTCACCGGCATATCTCTCGACAGGTCAAATGCAACCATACTGGAAGGAGAAACCACGGTTCTCACTGCTACGATAGCCCCGGCCAACGCCGTTAATAAGAATGTCGTCTGGACGACCAGCAACGCCGGCGTAGCAACCGTATCCAACGGAACCGTGACCGGTGTAAGTGCGGGCAATGCCACCATTACCGCTACGTCTGCCGACGGAGGCTTCACGGCCGAATGCGCCGTAACCGTTACGGCATACATGCCCGTGCTTGATGCCACCATCGCCGAGGTCATCGCGGCTGACGGAGGAAAGTTCCGTGTAAAGGGCGCCGTCATAGCAAAGGCCGACAAGGGTATCATAATCAACGACGGAGGCGACCAGAACCTCTATATCTTCTATGACAATGCGGCCATAGAGTCCGGAGTTGTGGTGGGAGCGACCGTTTCGGTCGAAGGAACCCATTCGGTTTACGGCGGTGTCGTGGAACTCAGGGATCCGGCAAGTTCCGTCATTGGGGAAACGATTACCCCCAAGGCACAGGAGCCCAGGCTCATCGGCGACTACGCAATCGATGCCTACAAGAGTTCCCACAGCGAACTCATCAAAGTCATAGGTGATTATACCGTGGAAGCGGGCGCCCACACGCTGACATTCAGCGCCACCAGCAAGGGCCAGCTCGTTCCCGGCTCCGTTACCGCCGCCTTGAGTTCCGGCACCAGATATGCCGTGACGGGCTACTTCGTCGGCAGCAACGGTACCACCTTCTCCATCCTCCCCGTAAGTGCTGAAGTCAGCAACGAGAGGATATTGGGTAACACCACTATCGAAGAATACGAATTCGACGGGGAGAATTACGCCTGGTAATTAAGCGAATACACCGCTGCGCGCAGAAGAGTGCGCAGTTCGGGTAAGGATTCGCATGCGGCGATCCGGTCCGCGCTGATGAGCGGGCCGGTTACTATTCGTGCGGTCTTTCCGGCCTTGTTGAACATCTCGGCGGGGAGGCGCAGCAGCCGCACCCGCCAGTCGATCAGCCCCAGATTGTAATAGAAGCGCGAATTGCCGTCCAGGATGCGCACCGGCAGTACCGGCACGCCCGCCTTTGCAATGAATTTCACTATTGGCATCTGCCACTCGCGGTCGCGGATGCGCGGCTCAGTGTAGGTAATAGTGCCGTCGGGCCCGGGGGCCTGGACAGAAGGGCGTTTTCCGGGTTTTAAATCTGATACCGCACCTGAGGGGAAAAACCCTAGAGGATGCCCGGCCTGGAGGTGCTCCGACGCAAGACGTATCCCCGCTATGCTGCGGGCGGTGGGGGCGGTGCGTACGGCACCTGTGGGGTTGACGGTGATGAGGCTGGGCCGCAGCGACTCGAAGCGTCCCAGGATATCGTTCACCATGTATTTGTAATCGTCCCGGATATGTCCGAAGAAGTCTATCAGCGCCATGCCGTCCAGATGTCCCATGGGGTGATTACTGATTGTAATGAAGGGACCTTCCGGGAGTTCCTGTGCGATGACCGCCATCGCTTCTTTGCGAGGAAGACCATTGACGGTGTAGTCCATCCCGGCCCTGTCGAGCACGCCGCGGGCGAGTTCCGCTCCCTTCAGATGCGCGAGACTGTTGTACTCGCGCTCTACGTCCTTGATCCTGAGTGCCTTCAGCAGCAAGCCTGCCAGAGCATTACCGGCACGGCCCCGGAATATCGGCACCATCTTCTCCAGTTCCGCTATCGGCAGAAGTTCCATCGGGATGGTTTAGAAAGGCTTCGGAGGGTCGAGCCTGGCGTACTCCGAGAGGTCCTTGAACACCGTCACCACGTAAACGAGCCCGAGGGCGAGCACCAGCACGGCGCCTATGTAATCGAAAGCTCCTGCGGAGAAGGACCAGCCTCCTATGCAGAAGGTCCTGCTGTAATTGCGGAGTGGTTCTACGAAGATGAACAGGGTGTTTACAATCACCATTATTATGCGCAGTTCGGTGGGACCGAGCTTGGCGTAGGTAAGTTTGAATTCCTTCTTGAGGTGGGCGTTCATACTCACGTTGATTGTGAGCAGAAGATAGATTATGAGTCCGGCGATGGCGATCCAGATGTTCAGAAGAGCTGAAAGCCCTATGCCTATGAACATGCAGATCTCATTGATGGCATCCACGGTATGGTCGAGGTAATAACCGTAGATGGGCCTCTGGGTATTGCGGACACGGGCGAGGGAGCCGTCCAGCGAGTCGCCGTACCAGTTGATGACGAATCCCAGCGAGGCCAGCCACAGCCAGCGTATGTCCCAGTTGGAAAGGATGTATCCGGCGGCAATCACTATCGAGCCGCCTATGCCTATGAAGGTGAGGATGTTGGAGGTCATCCAACGGGGCTGGCGCTCTGCCAGCCAGACAAGAAGATTCTTCTCGGCCGCATTCAGGACCGAAGTCTGTATCCTCCTGGCTTTCTTGATTTCTTCTGCCATACTAATTTGAGTTTTTATCCACCACTTCGGCGAGGTCTCTTACCGGCCTGTCGGCATAACGCCTGAAGGTACTGCGGCACAGGGGGCACGCCGTTACGATCACATCCGGTCCTCCTACTGTGAGGTTCCGGAGTGCGTTCTCGGTCATCTCCCGGCGCTGGTCGAAACCGAGTGTGAGGCTACCCAGCGACCCTCCGCAGCATATGCTCTGTTCGCGGTCTTTCTCGGCGTCCACCAGATAGCCGCTGCGTCCCAGAAGAACGCGGGGTTCCTTGTAGATACCGCTGCCGCGCCCGAGTTCGCAGGGGTCGTGGAAAACGTAGTTGAGGTCGCCCTTGTTGATATTCAGGCGTCCCTGTTCGGCAAGTTCATGGAAGAATACGGAATGGTGGACCACCCGTATCCCGTCCAGCTTATACTGCTCGCGGAATACCTTGTAGCATATGGGGCAGCTGAGCAAGAGCGTATCGCAGCCGCTTGCGCGCAGTATTTCGGTATTCTTCTTGATGATCTGCCAGGCCTGGTGCATGCGCCCGGACATCATCATGGGCCGTCCGCAGCAGAGACCTCCGTCCCTGTCGAGGAACTTGTATTCCACCCCGGCCTTCTTAAGGACGCTTTCCACCGCGGCCGAAATGCCCGGTGTAAGCTGGGTCATGCATCCTGCGAAGTAAGCCACCTTTCCCTGCCCGTCGGCCGCTGCGCTCACGAGGGCGGAAGAATCAATTGCGGAAAGGTCGGCGTCGAAGGCGTATTTGCGCCTGGCTCTCTGGGCTATGCGAAGCTGAGGTCCTTCCACTCCAACCTGACACAGCGCGGTGCATTTGCCGCAGAGCAGGCATTTGTCCGAAATCTCCTCAATTCGGCGTTCGTTGCCGCGGCGTATCTGGCGGTTCAGGTAAACGGTGGCGTCCTTGATGTTCGCCTTCTTCACGCTCATCGGGCAGGCGTCTATGCAAACTCCGCATCCCGGGCAGCTGTAAACCTCCGCGAGAGCGAATCCCTTGCGTGCGTGGCGTATGGTAAGTCCCGCGTTACGCAGAGGAATCAGCAGCATCTCAGCAGGGATGTGCATGTAGCGCGAGAACGGCAGTACGCACATAAAGACGCAGAGCGCGATGGAATAGGCCCACCAGGTAGGCAGCATGTTCATGTCGTTGCCGAGGAACTGCCGGAAAACCCAGTTAAGAGGTATGGTCAGGAAACTTCCTCCGCTGATATGGGCGGTGAAGCCTTCGGCTAAAAGCCTAAGCGGGAAGATGGACCAAAGGGCGTACATGCCGATGCGGTCCACTAAGCTGGGACGGGTAGTGCGGCGCATACCGAACCAGAGGGACCGCACCCGCTTGATGATGGCAAGCACGATGCCGCTGAGCACCATCAGCAGGAAGAAGTCCATTAGGAAGAAGAGGAAGGCTCCGCCTATGGTGGTCTTGCCTTCGGCGACGAAGAAGTTGAAGAAGATGGGGTAGTACAGGCGGCTGAGCCGCTCGGGGACGAAGAGCCATACCTCCAGATGTCCCAGCACTATGAGCATGAACCATCCGAAGGCTATGCTGGAGTGCATGTAGCCGAGCAGCGGGTTGCGCTTCCAGAGCTTGACGTGCAGAAGGCAGTTCAGGAAGATATCCTTGACGTTCTTCCAGGCAGTCTTGGGGTTGATCAGCGAAATCAGAAGCCTGCGCCTGTCTTCCCATGGCAGCTGGAAGAAGATGCGAACCATCCCGTACAGGCAGTAGGCCAGCACGAACACCATTCCGGCTACGAACGGAATGACGAAGGGTGCGTATCCTGATGCTATCCTGTCGGTCATTTCGCTTCCTCCTTATCGTAGATGCGGCACAGGCTCAGGATGAGGTGCCGGGTGTTGATGCCCCTCGGGCAGACCATGGTGCACTTGCCGCATAGCATGCAGGCGTTGAGCATGGGCCTGGGGTCCACGCCTCTCTCAAGTCCCACGATTACCTTGCGGACGCTCATGCCGGAGTAGGGCGCGGCAG
This sequence comes from uncultured Bacteroidales bacterium, assembly GCA_946187975.1. GTDB lineage: Bacteria > Bacteroidota > Bacteroidia > Bacteroidales > UBA932 > Cryptobacteroides. The sequence continues at coordinate 11,035 of CAMHTE010000037.1, forward strand.
TGCAGACCGCGCTGCAACTTCCGCACTGCATGCAGAGGCGCAGGTCGGGCTCCATCCCGTACAGACGCTGGCGCAATTCCGTATCGACCTTGTCCAGGTTGATAGTGGAACTCTTTGAGAGACCGAACCCGAAATCCGTCATTACTGTGCTCCGTTAAGATAGTTGTGAATGGAAAGAACCGCTGCGCGGGCCTCGGCTACGGTCTCGGGCACCGTCTTGGTGCCGGTACAGGCTCCGGCCAGGAAGATGCCCGGCTGGTTGCTCTCCATAATGCTGTAGATGTTGTTCCTGCTGCGGAGGAAGCCGTCGGTATCCACGTCGGTGTGAATCATCCGGGCAATCTCCGTGGTGCGGGGGTTGCACACCATTCCGGCCATCAGCACCAACAGGTCAAGTGTAACCTTGAGGGGCTTGCCGGAAAGGGTATCCTCCGCCTTCACGACGAGCTTGCCTTCTATATTCTCTCCGACCTCCGACACGCGTCCGCGGATAAAGTGAATGTCGTAGTCCTGCTGGGCATTGATGTAGAAGTCTTCGTACTTCTTTCCGAAGAGGCGCAGGTCCATGTAAAAGCAGTAAATCTCCGCTCCGGGGAACTTCTCCTTCATCTCGATGGCCTGCTTGATGGCAGTAACGCAGCATACCTTGCTGCATTGCGAATTGCCAGCCTTGAGGTCGCGGCTCCCCACGCAGTGGACGAAACCTATACGCTTGATATCCTTTCCGCTGATGCGGGGGTCGTCACCGGTATTGAACCAGTGTTCCAGGTCGCGGTTGGTGATAACCTGGTCGTACACCCCGTATCCGTATTCTTCCTTTTTAGAGGCGTCGAACAGATGGAATCCGGTAGCTATCAGTACGGCCCTGGCGATGATATTGATACCGTTGCTGAGCACTATGCTGTAGCCGTCTTTCAGACGGTTGAGCGATGCCACTCCCGTCTCGAGGAAAACGTTGGCGCCGCTGATGCTTTGCTTCAGTTCCTCCACCAGGTCCTGCGCTGAAGTCATGTCCGGGAACAGTTTGTGCCACTGGCCCACATGCCCTCCGAGCCTGTCGGACTGTTCGACTATGATGGGGCAGTAACCAAGGGAGAGAAGCTGCTTCGCAGCCTCCATTCCGGCTATGCCTCCTCCAATTATGACGACATTTTCTTTCATATCCTAGAAACACTTCATGCATCCAGGGAGTGCGGGTTTGCCAAGTTCCCTCCGGTCCACGCCAAGATATTTTGCGGCCGGGTCGTAGGGGATGCCTATCTTGTCCAGGAGCGGTTCAACGGCCACCTGGTGTATCTGCAGCCCGAGGTCCCACGGGTCGTATCCGAGCACCAGGCCGGCCACTTCCTCGTAGGTGAATACGGGAATACCGAAACCGTCCGCCCCGTAGGTCCTGCCCGTCTGCTCGGCTATCACGTACTGCCACCTGTCCAGGAAGTAGGGGCATCCGGGGCAGTTGGTGATTATCATGTCCGGTTTGAACGGTTCCATGCTTTCGAACTTCTTGTGGGTGTTGGACATGCTGTATCCGCGGTTCGCCTTCACCAGGTACTGGCGGAAGCCGAAGCCGCAGCAGTGCCTGCGTTCGGGATAGTCTATTATCTGCCCTCCCCAGCTATCCACCATGCCGCTCAGCACGCAGGGATACTCCGCCCCGCCGACGCCCTTGTGGGGGAACATCTTCGAGTAGTGGCAGCCTATGTGCTCCACCACGCGGAGCGGCTCGCCCGTCTGCCTGTTCACCAGGCGGAACTTCGCCTTTTCGGCTATTTCGTTGCGGAGCTTGTAAACTACGTCGCTTGCGTGCGCCACGTACTCCGGCTTGTCGAATTCGCGCCTGCAGGCTTTCCAGAGATGTTCGCGTATGCGGGCCTCGAGTTCGGGGAACTCGCGCCAGGTTTCGAGTATCTCGGTGTAGTTGCCGAAGGAGGTGATGCAGCTTGTCACCAGGTTCTTGTACCCGGCCTCCTTCATCAGCGCGAACTGCCGGGCCACTATTGTCATGGCCGTTTCCTGGGGGATGGTGTCGCTGTGGTATGCTATGCCCCCGCAGGTGGTGTGGTGCGGAGTCTCGTAGAGGTCCCTGCCCAGCAGGTCGCGGACTATCTTTACGAAATGAACTTCGGACGCCGGGAAGAAACTCTGGCGTATGCAGCTCCGGACATAGAACCAGTGGTCGTCCGGAATCTCTTTCTGGTAATCGGACCAGATTTTCTGTTTGCCCTGGTAAATCATGCCTCGTTGTTGAAGTGCCCCGGAGAGCAGTGGTTGAAAGTGTAATCGAGATATTCTTCGGGGGTCATACCCATCTCCTTCGCCTTGGCGAGAGAGTATTTCTCCACCAGCTCCAGGCGCTCGGTGCCTCCGGTTTCGTCGTAGATGGCCTTTATCTCGTCGAGGTCCTCCTGAGGAATCTTCCTCAGCGCTCCCGGTCCCTCCTTGGCGTAATTCGCTCCCAGGCGGGCATAGACGTCTTCCTTGTTGTCCAGCACCCACTCGAACACGGGGCCGGATTCGGGATGGGCGGCAAATGCGAAGGTGGAAGGATGGACGCAGTACCCGAGCCCCAGCACGTTGCCGTTAAGGGCTTTGGTGAGAGGATAGAGCTGGCGTCCCTTTTCGGAACAGACGAAGTATCCCAGCCGTGCGGACAGGTTGCGGAGCGCCATTATCACCAGGCCGGCGCCGTTCTTGCGAGGGCAGCGCGTGACGCAGCTCATGCACTCGCCGCAGTACCAAATGGTGTCGCTTTTCAGCAGGGCCTCTATCTCGTCGTTGTCCTTGCGCTGGACGGTGTCGAGTATCTTGCGCGGATCGTATTTATAGAATTCCGCCGCAGGGCAGATGGCCGTGCACGTTCCGCAGTTGATGCAGGTGTGCAGCCCCTCCTTGAAGCGGTAATCCTTGCACAACTCTTCGTAAAGGTTCATTCCCGTACACTTTTATATACCTTACAAAGATAGTCAATTTCCTAAAATACCAATAAATTGCTATTGACGCCCACACGGCGGGGATGTAACTTTGCAGCCGGAAAAGAAGAAAGGGAAGATGAAGCTTTCGGATTTGCGGACGGGAGATACCGCCGTCATAGTAAGGGTGGCCGGACACGGCAGTTTTCGCAAGCGCCTCACGGAGATGGGGTTCATTCGCGGAAAGAAGGTCCGTGTTATCCTGAACGCCCCGCTGAAGGATCCCATCGAATACGAAGTGCTGGGATACAAGGTGTCGCTGAGACGCGAGGAGGCGATGAGAATAGAGGTGATAGGGGAGGAAGAAGCCCGTGCGGAGATGTCGATGCAGGCGCCTTCCGGCGCGATAGAGGCTGAGGGAGATGATGATTCACAGTGGCTGGAAGCTACGATGGCCCGGCTCGCCGAGGAGCGTGGAAAGACCATACGCGTGGCCCTGGTAGGCAATCCCAACTGCGGCAAGACTTCCCTCTTCAACATAGCGTCCGGAGCCCACGAGCATGTGGGCAATTACAGCGGCGTAACGGTCGATGCAAAGGAGGGGACCTTCGAGTGGAAGGGCTATCACATCGTGCTTGTGGACCTCCCCGGTACATATTCCCTTTCGGCTTACAGTCCGGAGGAACTCTACGTCCGCCGCAACCTCGCTGAGAACACTCCCGACGTAGTGGTCAACGTGGTGGACGCCTCAAACCTTGAGCGCAATCTCTATCTTACTACCCAGCTTATCGACATGAACCTGCGCACGGTAATGGCGCTGAACATGTACGACGACCTGCAGGCCAGGGGCGATGTCCTCGACCACAGGCAGCTGGGCTGGCTTCTGGGTATGCCAGTGGTGCCCACGGTAAGCCGCGACGGCAGCGGCATTCCCGAACTCTTCGACACAGTGCTCGAAATCTGCGGAGAGCATTCGGAGCGCCTCGCAAGGCACATACATATCAACCACGGCCCGGAACTCGAAAAGAGCATAGACCGCATCAAGCTGGTGCTTCAGGGCAATCAGAGCCTGCGTACGCATTACTCTACGCGCTACCTTGCCATCAAGTTCCTGGAGCGCGACAAGGAGGCGGAAAAGATACTTTCCGGTTTCAGTTTCGACGAAGATATTCACGACATACGGCGTCAGGAGGAGGCCCGTCTGTCCCGCTTGCTCGGGACGGGGGCGGAGGAAGCCATAGTGGATGCCAAATACGCTTTCATCCAGGGAGCCCTTGCCGAGACCCTGACAGTCAGGAAGAACCGTCCGGGAAGAACCCTGACCGACAGGATCGACGCGCTCGTCACCAACAGGTGGCTGGCCTTCCCCATCTTCCTGCTCATCCTTTATATCATCTTCTCGGCCACTTTCACCCTCGGGAACTACCCCATGAACTGGATCGACTCCTTCGTGGGATGGATAGGCTCCCTCGTGGGATCGGCCCTGCCCGACGGCTGGCTCAAGGACCTGCTGGCGGACGGCATCATCGCCGGGGTGGGGAGCGTGCTGGTCTTCCTTCCGAACATCCTCATCCTTTATTTCTTCATCTCCCTGCTGGAAGACTCCGGCTATATGGCCCGCGCTGCTTTCATAGTGGATAAACTGATGCACCGAATCGGGCTTCACGGCAAGAGCTTCATTCCCATGGTGATGGGCTTCGGCTGCAACGTCCCGGCAATCATGGCCACGCGCACTATCGAAAGCCGCAAGAGCCGCCTCATCACGATAGCCCTCATTCCCTTCATGTCCTGCGCCGGCAGACTGCCCATCTTCGTACTGCTGGTTGGGGCGTTCTTCAGCAGTCATCAGGCCCTGGTGCTGCTCGGAATATATCTTCTGGGAATAGTCCTGGCCATTCTTTCGGCCCTGGTGATGAAGCGTATTATCCGGGACGACGACCTTCCCTTTGTGATGGAGCTGCCTCCTTACCGCGTGCCCACGGCCAAGGCCATAGGGCGTCACACCTGGGAGAAGGGGCGGCAGTACCTTCAGAAGATGGCCACTACCATTCTGGCTGCATCCATTATTATCTGGGCGCTCGGTTACTTCCCCCGCAACGACTCCGTACCCGAAGCCGTGCAGCAGGAGCAGTCGTACATAGGGCGTATAGGCAAGGCGGTCGCTCCCGCGCTCGACCCTCTGGGCTTCGACTGGCGAATGGACGTGGGCCTGCTCACCGGAGTGGCTGCGAAGGAATTGGTCGTGAGTACCCTGGGAGTGATGTATGCGGATGAGGAAGGGGCTGCCCCGTCCGACGAGGGCGATACCGTGCTTCAGGCCGCGCTGCGCAACAACCTTCCTCTGCCTGCGGCAATAGCTTTCATGATATTCGTGCTGCTGTACTTCCCGTGCATAGCCACCTTCGTGGCGATCAAGAACGAGACCGGCCGCTGGAGCTGGGCCTGGGCCATATGCGGCTACACCATGGCGGTGGCATGGGTGGCGGCATGGATAGGGGCGAAGATAACGACCCTCTTACTTTAACCAGATTTCGGGATTGCGGGGAGTCTTGCCTTCCCAGAGTTCGAAGTGCAGCTGCGTTTCGCCGGCGATGGTGTCTACCCGGCCTATCACCTGCCCCGTGCGTATCTTATCCCCAGCCTTGACGCCTACCTCCGCGAGTTTGCAGTAGAAGGTAAAGAAGCCTCCGTGCTGCACCAGGACGCACTGGTTGTAGCCGGGCATAACAACTATCTGTTTTACCGTCCCGTCGAATACGGCCTTTACGGCGCAATCCTTCGGTACGGCTATGTTGACACCGTTATTGAAGGGCATCTTGACGTTTTTATAGACGGGGTGATAGTGCTCGCCGAAACTGTCCACCACCGGTCCGTCGGCGGGCCAGGGGAGTTTGCCCATATTGGCGGCGAACTC
>CAMHTE010000038.1 GCA_946187975.1 uncultured Bacteroidales bacterium
GTTTCGGTAGAGGCTGCCGCCCAGAGCCAGACCGTACGTGCGTTCTCGCACCGCGGAGGTCGCCTGGAGAATGACGAAAACACGCTCTCGGCTTTCCAGATCAGCTACGATATGGGTTACACGGGCTTTGAGACCGATGTCCGTATGACTAAGGACGGAGTACTGATAATAACTCACGACAATACCCTCGACCGCACCACCAACGGTAGCGGGAAGGTCGAGGATACCGACTGGGGCGATATCAAGAAGCTTAAGACAAAGGGTGGACATAAGATCCTTACCCTCGAGGAGCTGTCCGCATTTTTCAAGGGCAAGCACATTGAGTATGTGGAGTGGGAACTCAAGACCAAACCCGTCGAGAGCTATCCCCAGAAGCGCCTGGAGGAGTATTGCGACAAACTCTACGAGACGGTAATGAAGAATAAGCCTGAAGGAGCCGAGTACCTCTTCACCTCGAGTGACCCGCGCGGATTGCTTTATCTGCGCAACAAGCATCCCGAGGTCAATCTGCTCATTATCTTCAGCAAGCCCGTGAATGACGAAACCATCAATACCGCCCTTGCCCTCGGAATCGACCGCATCGGCTGCCAGACTGACGGCACTTCGCGTTCAATGGTAAAGAAGGCGCAGTCCAAGGGGCTTCACGTGAGCCTCTGGCCCACGAAGAAGATTGAGGACTTCGTCCTCGGATGCTATCTGGGCTCGGAATACCTCTGCACGGACATCCCGCGCGAGACCATGGAGACTATGCGCAAGGATTTCCCCTGGATAAAAGTCCTTTACTAAATACTCCGGCTACTCCGGAAGATTCATCCTCCAAAGTCCTCCCTGGCTTTGGAGGATTAGTTTACCCTTGTGCATGGAGCAGTCTTCGAGCTCGCTGAAGGTGTCTTTGGTAAGGTCGACTGGCTGCATGCTGCGGTTCACGAGATCCCATACGTAGAGTATGGAGGGGCGTCCGAGGTCCCCGACACCCGTGGGCATGTAGAGTTTGCCTTCGTGGATGAAGAGGCCCTGGCCTATGGGCATGAACGGATCCTTGTAAGTCTCCTCGACGAGATAGTTCTCGAGCACGTCGGACGGCTGCAGGTCGATGCGCTGAGGGCCTTCGGCCAGCACGTCGGGCATGCGGAAGCGGACTATGCGGTGTTTGTTGGCGGTATTGGTATTGTCGACGGTGTTGCCGTAACCGTACAGTTGGTTGTTGTCATAATCGACCACCCACTGCAGGGCGTAGCCGAACTCATGCTTTACGTCGTTATAGTTGAGGATACGGTAAACCGAGGAAGACTTCATGTCGGGAGCGATGCGCTCGAGGTAGAGTTCGTCCTTGAGTCCGTTCTTGGGGAGCTTGTGGCAGCGGCTGATTCCCACGAGAGGCAGGGGATCCGACGGGTCGGCAAAGGCCGGGAAGAAGGTAACCACGTTGCTGTGGTTAAGGTCGGGATCGTAACTGCCGAGGCGGAATTCCGAAATCTTGGTCGGCTTGCCATCTTCGGCGAGCTTATAGATGGAAGCGGTCCCACCGTCCTGGCAGCTGAGCAGATAGTCGCCCCAGATGTCCATTCCCTGATAGTTGTGACGGCCCTTTTTGTTGCTTGCCCAACCCTTCATGGGGCCGAGATATTCGACGGGGAAGCGGGCGGCTATGAATTCCTTGAACTTGTCCCACTCGTAATAAGGGCCCTTTACTGGCTCCAGTCCGATGACGGGAGTTTCCCTCTCATTGCAGAGGAACTTGACCAGGACGGGCTTGTTCTTACGGCGCGATTTGTAGAATATCATCTGCAGGTTGCCGGCAAAGGGGCTGAAACTGTTAATGTCGATGTGCTTTCCTGCACCGGCTGCGTCGTAGCGCTCACCTATGCCCTCGAGTGCGAAGTAGCTTTCAACGGCAAGCAGGGGATAGTCGTGTCCGAAGCGGAGGTCGGCGGCACGGTTTCCGTTCGCAATAACTTCGTCGGCCCTGCGTACGATATCCATTACCATGGGTTTGGTGGCTGTCATGCGTGCGTCGCCAAGTACCAGAGAATTGCATTGGTTCAGATAGAAGCGGATGTTCAGATAGTTCGCCCACCAGTAGAGCATATCCTCCGACAGGAAGCGGAACATATTGTTGGTCAGGCCGAACGACCACGAAATGCGGGCGGTGTAGAATACTTCGCGGACAAATTCGACAGGCTCCGGTACGAATTCCCTTGCCTTTGCAGTGTCGGAAAACACCCGGCACATCAGGGGAGCGGGATCAAAGGTCCATGAGGCCCGGATAGAGTCGCGCAGGCGCTTGGATTCGGGTTTGGAAATAGCCGGCTCGGAATTGTTGACAAACGGAACAATAGCTTCGTTGCTGTTCATTTCCGTTACAAGCTTGTGGTCGAGTTCGTGCAGGCGGTTGGTAAATGCGGCCATGCTCACAAGGCAACGGGGGACTACGCTGCTGAGCACGTCTATGTGCTTATTGCGGCGGAATACCCTGCGGTAGCGGCGGTACATTCTTTCTGCAAGTTTGCTGTTTTCTTCGGCTCCCAGAGGGGTGAGACGACCTTCCTGCCCGTCATGCGCGACGAGCACCCGGGTGGCTTCGTTCAGGAGCGAATCGCCGCTGGCGGTGAGTATGCCTGCCGCAGCAGCTTGCTGGAGCGCGAAAACAACGTTGGAATAATCCTTCTCTTCCCAGGCGGAGCGGCTCCCGTGGCGCCCGTAATGGCTGATATAGAAGGGTTTGTACCCCCTCGGCGCACGGGTGTCGTGTGTGGGCACGAATTCGTACGGACAGGCGGTGACGCCTATATTGGTCGGGTTTTCATGGTAATTCTTGAGAGTGACCGGATTGCGGTCCGACTCTGCGGGTATGCCGCAAATGCCCTGAAGGCCGCCTGCAACAAGCAGGAATGCGAGAACGGAAATGAAACGTTTCATGCAATAAAGATACGAATTATTGTGGTTTCTTTACTTTATTATGCGGTAGTATCCCTCTTTTCGGGGATGGACTGTATTGGGGAAACTTGCGGGATATCCCAATGCGAGGGCTCCCACCCCGATGAGGCCGTCCGGAAGGCCGAATTCCTTCATCATTTTCTTGCCTTCCGCGGTAGCGAACATCTCCCTTTCCCTGTTTATCCAGCAGGAACCCAGTCCTATGGAATGCGCGGCGTTCATCATGTTTCCGAGTACAAGCGCCCCGTCACACAGTCCGTTGGACGTTTTTTCCGGTCCGGATGCGAAAACTAGCACATAGGTGGGGGCTCCGTAGAAGGGGTCGATGTCCCTGCCCCAGACCTCGCTGTTCATTCGTGATATACGTTCCAGAAGCTCCGGTTTCTGTATTGCAACGATCCACGGATCCTGCAGGCCCTTTGCAGTGGGGGCCCAGGTACCGGCTTCGAGTACGGCCATAAGTTCTTCGTCTTTAATCTGTTCCGCTTTGAAGCGGCGGATGCTGCGGCGTTCCTTCAGTGCGTCCAATACTGCGTTCTGCATAAAAGAATCTATTTGTTGGTTTATATTTACAAAGATAAAAACGTTGAATGAATTCCAAAAAAAGTTATTTTTGAAAAGCCAAGGAACAAGAGGATGAAACAGTCGCGAAGAGATTTTATCAAGACGGCCGGCATAGGTATCGCCGGAGTGGCGGCGGGTGCCGCGGGTGTCTGGAGCCTGGGTGGTGGAAAACGTGGCCGCACCGGTCTCTCCGGAGGGAAACTGGTTATGCGTTTCCGCCCGTATGAACTGGAACTTAAACACACTTTCACCGTAGCGTCGTACAGTCGCAAAACCACCCCCGGGGTGCAGGTAGAGATTGATTATGACGGTTTTACGGGATATGGTGAGGCGTCCATGCCGCCGTATCTCGGGCAGAGCGTGGAAAGTGTCTGCGCCTTCCTCTCAAAGGTGACGCTGGAGCAGTTCGGCGATCCTTTTATGATGGACGATATCTTAACGTATGTCGACAGTCTTTCCCCGGGCGACAGCGCAGCCAAGGCTGCCGTGGACATAGCCCTTCACGACCTTGTCGGCAAACTGCTGGACGCTCCCTGGTACCGCATCTGGGGTTACGACCCTTCGAAGGCCCCCGATACCACCTTTACGATCGGTATCGATACGCCTGAAGTAGTGCGCGAAAAAACCCTGGAAGTCGCCGGCCAGTTCAATATCCTGAAGGTAAAGGTCGGGCTGGATAACGACGAGGAGATGATACGCACCATACGCAGCGTCAGTTCCCTGCCCATTGCGGTCGATGCCAACCAGGGCTGGAAGGACCGTTCCGCGGCGCTCGATGAGATATGCTGGCTTCACGAACAGGGCGTGGTAATGGTGGAGCAGCCCATGGCAAAGGAGCGCTTGGACGACATCGCCTGGATCACCGAACGTTCTCCCATCCCCGTATTTGCGGACGAATCCGTGCAGCGCCTGGCGGACATACCACGTCTTGCCGGAGCGTTCTCCGGGATCAATATCAAGTTAATGAAATGCACCGGGATGCGGGAGGCCCATAAGATGCTGGAACTTTCGCGTGCCCTTGGCCTCAAGGCCATGGTCGGATGCATGACCGAAACATCCTGCGCCGTATCCGCCGCAGCCCAGTTGTCTCCGGCCGTCGATTTCGCCGACCTGGACGGAAACTTGCTGATATCCAACGATATATTCGATGGAGTTAAGGTGCGATCCGGACGCCTGGTCCTTCCCGATCGTCCGGGAATAGGCGTTGTACCGTTACGTTAGTTGCAGGCGAAAGGTCCGTGGACGCTGCGTACGGCGTAGTCGAAGTTGCCGTCGTTCAGCACGATAACATAATACGATTTGCCTCCGGGCAGGACGCGCAGCACCACGTGTCCCTCCTTGGTGCAGAACTTGTCGGTGTCGATGCCGGCATCCTTGAGGGTGGTGACGCAGCTTTCTGCCATGTTGGTTGCAAAGAACTTAACCGAAGGACTGGCTGTGTAAAGGCGTTTGACGGTGTCGGGATTCGGATGGTTGATGGTCCATACCCCCGCTATGAATACGTCCGGCCTGAGAGCTGCCAGAAGCGTGCTGCTGTTGGTGTTCTTGGTGCAGTGATGGCAGGCTTTCATGGCTTCCACCTTCCCAACAACCTTCGCGATGGGGGCCTCGATGTCTTTCCATGAGTACGTGCTCCTTCCGTTGTACTGTATGTCTCCTCCGGAGAACCAGTCAAAGTCGCCGTAGCTGAGGGTGAATACGCATGAGAATATATTCTCGTTGGGGTCCCATGTCTCGAGGTTGGCCAGCAGATCGGCCGATGAAGGGAAGGAAGTGCTTGTGGCCGTTCCGCTGCCGTTCCATACGTCACCGCCTCCGGCTATTGCACGCAGCTCGAACGACGGATAATCCTCCGGTTTGTGCAGCAGGGTTATCTGGTCGTTGTGTCCGACGGCGAAACGTTCCCGGACCGTGCTGCGGGTGCGCTGCGTCCAATCCACGAAATTATAATAGTTCTGGCGCCTGTACGGTGCGCTGAGCCAGACGTTTGAAGGTGGCTGGTCCCAGTCTCCGCGGTCGATTAATACCGAAATCGGTAAGGAGAAGCCCACTTCGGAAATACCGTTGAGAAGAAAGCCTCCGCCGTCAAGGTCTATGGCCGAAGCCTGCTGCCCGAGGCGGTTGACCACCTTCCATCCATATTTGGAGAAGTTCTTGGTATAATCGCCCATGTGGTCGGCGTGGAAATGCGAAATCATCGCGTAGTCGATTTTCCCTTGGGCGCAATCGGGCGCGAAGTGCTGAATGTAGCGGACTATGACGTTGCCGCTGGAGTAGGCCTGTGACGGCTTGGAGTAGATGCCGGAACCGTCTGTGCCGTCAATCTCGAAGTCGGAACCGCCGGCGGCGTCCACGAGCAGGGTCGTTCCGTCAGGCATGATATAGTAGAAGGCTTCTCCACGGCCTCCGTTTATGGAATGAATGTCAAGGCAACCTTCCTGCCAGGCAGGCATTATATCTCCTTCGCGCAGGGATTCAAGAACTTCCGCCGGATTGGCGGGTTCATCCTCGGGAGGTGTTACGGGATCTACTGGACCTTCGGACTCGTTCTTTTCCAGGGACCCTCCCGAACATCCAAACGCCAGTGCCGCCGCGAGGAATAATACTGATAATCTGCGGAACATCACAGAAGTAAATTTCCTACAAAGATACTAATGATTTTTGGTTTGTAGTGAATACTTTCTGGCTGAATCTTGAAGGAAAACGGACACATACCTGCGGAGAGCGTCGCCTTCAATTATGTCTATTTCGTCGGCAAGTCCTGCCACAAAGCGCCCGGCTCCCTCGCAGGCGTAAATATCCCCTTCGAAGAACCACTCGTTGCCGTTTTTCCGGACGGACGATTCGGCCAGGGGATACTCCTCCACAAGCAGGTTTTTCGCTCTCTGGCTAAGGCGCAGGCGGATATGGATCGGAGAGTGTCCGCTCATGCGGAATGCGTCCACAGGCTGGCTATGGTGCAGTTCTTCGGCTGTCCAGTCTTCTTCCAGTTCTTCGGCCTCGTCGATACGGGCGATCTTGAAACGCTTGTTCGTGGAGTCTTCCAGATCGAAGCACCACACATCGATATAGTTGGTAGTGAAGCCGAAAGGTTCCACCATGCGGTCGCGTACCTGGCCGGAATGGGCGGACTCGTAGCCGTGCAGAACAACCTTTTTCCTGTCGCGGATAGCATCCGCCAGGATCTGAATGTTGGAGGAGTTCGATTTCTTGCCTATGTAATCGGCTATGGAAGTGCTGTCGTAAACGGCCGCCAGCTTGCGTTTGAGGCCGGTTTTAAGGGCATTGGTGTTGTCGATTCCGTCGATCATGCGGGCCACTATGGCCGCTTCCTCGTCCGAGAACAGCACCAGTTTGGTAAGGTCTGGATAGGGTTTCTTTAGCGTCAAAAGACGGTACACGTTGCCGTAGAGCTTTTCGACGGCGAATCCGGCCGCCTTGAAGGTATCCAGGTAGCGGTATATACTTCTGGGAGAGGTGTCGAGCTTGTCGGCGAGTTCATCCACCGAATAATTGACGTTGCTGCTCAGCAGGCGCATCAGCCTGAGCATCCTTTCCATCTTGGGCTGGTCCATACTGCGAAGATATGAAATAATTGTTATCTTTGTAGATGGCCAAACGCCCGAATCTATGAAAAGATTTCTGCCTATAATAATTGCTGCCTTTGCGCTTTGGTGCTGCTCTCCTGAGGATAACGGTACTGAGGCTTTCTTCCTTGCTGAACTCGAGACGCAGGGCAAACTCCCCGCAAAGAACGCCGTTGCAAGGATTTCTGTGAGGAGTTCCTCGGAGTGGAACGGTCGCCTGAACCGTGTGGAAGGCGATACCCGCAAGGGCATACGCTTCCTTTCCGGCGAGGGAAGCAAGGTACTCGAGGTTTCTCTTCCGGACAATACTAAAGAGGAGGAGGTCGAATACGAGGTGAGTCTTTCGTGCCTGGATGCAGGTGTGGACGGGTTTGTCATCGGTTTGGTACAGATGGCTGGGGAGGTGGTGCCGCCGGGGCCTGGTCCTGACGCCGATGCATATCAGCCTGGTTGGTACGAACTGCCGAAGATGAATATTGGCAGGGATGGTAAATACAGGTACAATACTAAGGACGATACCCAGTATTACGCATGGCACTTCTGCTCCGGAGGCGAAATAGGACCGGATGGTGGAGTTGCACGCAACTATACGGCCTGCTACAGCGCTGAGCACCATTGCCCGCTGTGGATAGCTGCTCCCAGGCATCCCATGTACGTGGGATCGGGACGTCACGATTCCTATCGGCCGGATCCGGACGTTCCGGAAGATATCCAGTACTCTTCTACGTCTGTGGGAGGCGGCTGCAACAAGGGTCATATGCTGGGTTCCGCAGAGAGAACCTGCTCTAAGGCAACCAACGAGGATGTTTTTTATTACACGAACATAGCGCCCCAGCTTTCGGCAAACTTCAATACCGGAGGTGGCCGCTGGAATGTGCTGGAAGATTTTATCGACGGAATCTGCAGTTCCGTGTCAAGTAATCAAAGGGATACCCTATACGAGGTCGTGGGAACATACTTCGACGATTATACCGATGCCTACGGTGCCAGCCAGACAGCGTCCACGATCTCTTATTGCGGCCGGACGGATGTTCACATGCCGACCATGTTCTATTACGTGGTACTCTGCACGAAGAAATCCGCCAGAGGCAAAGCTGTCGTGGATTGCAGTAAGGACGAACTCCAGTGCGTTGCTTTCGTACGCGCCCACGTTAACGTAAGACAGGCGGTGACTGCAACTGAACTTATGTCCGTCAGCGATCTTGAGGAGTTGACGGGAGTCAGTTATTTCTACAATGTCCCCAATGCACCCAAGGATTCCTTCACGGCTTCGGACTGGGGTTTGTAAAAAATGTTAAATATTCTTGCAATTATTTAATCGATTTACAATATTTGCAAAAGCATGTATGTAAAGGCATCCATATCGGCCAATCGATGGTGGCGTCAGGCGACTGACGACAGGCTTGTATGAATTATACCGGATACGGGTGCCAAGGTGTATCTTATCCCAGATTATTACGGGTCTGTCCTTTAGGGCAGACTTTTTTGTTGGACAATAATACTATATACAATGAATACGAAGCGTTTTATTCTTCCCGAGAACGAGATTCCGCGCGAATGGTATAACATCCAGGCGGACATGGTCAACAAGCCGTTGCCTCCCATCCATCCGGCGACGCGCCAGCCGCTGAAGGCCGAGGATCTCTATCCTATTTTCTGCAAGGCATGCGCCGATCAGGAGCTGAATCGCAGCGACCGCTTCATCCCAATACCGGACGAGGTTCTGGAGAAGTACTCCTACTATCGTTGCACTCCGCTTGTGCGTGCATACGGTCTGGAAAAGGCCCTGGACACTCCTGCCCACATCTATTTTAAGAACGAGAGCGTCAATCCGCTGGGATCGCATAAGCTCAATTCGGCCATAGCCCAGGCCTACTATGCAAAGCAGGAGGGCGTTACGAACCTTACTACGGAAACTGGTGCGGGCCAGTGGGGAGCGGCGATGTCGTATGCATGTAAGATATTCGGAATAGAGGCTGCCGTTTACATGGTGAAAATCAGTTACGAGCAGAAGCCCTACCGCCGCAGCATAATGCAGACTTTCGGCGCGCAGGTCACCCCTTCGCCTTCGATGTCCACAAAGGCCGGGCGCAAGATTCTCACCGAAAACCCTATGCATCAGGGCTCGCTCGGAACCGCGATATCGGAAGCCGTAGAGCTGGCTATGAATACTCCCGGCTGCAAGTATGTACTTGGCTCGGTTCTCAATCACGTGTGCCTGCACCAGACGGTCATAGGACTCGAAGCCGAAAAGCAGATGGAGATGGCAGGGGAGTATCCCGATACCGTCATAGCCTGTTTCGGAGGTGGTTCCAATTTCTGCGGACTTGCAATGCCGTTCATGCGTCACAAGATACTGGAAGGCCGTAAGACGCGTTTCATTGCCGCCGAGCCGGCGTCCTGCCCCAAGCTGACCAAGGGTGTATTCGGCTACGATTTCGGCGATGAGGCTGGATATACTCCGCTGCTGGCCATGTTCACCCTGGGCCACACCTTCCGTCCGGCTAATATCCATGCCGGAGGCCTGCGTTACCACGGATCAGGGTCCATTGTCGCCCAGCTTCTCAGGGACGGCCTTATGGAAGCGGTGGATATAAAGCAGAACGATTCCTTCAAGGCCGGGGTACTTTTCGCCCAGACCGAAGGTATTATTCCTGCACCTGAATCCTGCCATGCAATCGCCGCCACTATCAACGAGGCGCTGCGCTGCAAGGAAGCAGGCGAATCGAAGACCATACTCTTCAACCTTTCAGGCCATGGCCTTGTGGACATGAGCGCTTACAACAGCTATCTTGCCGGAGACCTCGTGGACGCAGCCGTTCCCGACGCCGATATCGCCCGTTACCTCAAGGAGAGCGGTATTACGGAGTAGTTATAGTTTTATCGATAAGAAGCCGGCCTGCGAAGGTCGGCTTCTTTCGGTTTGCCCGGAACAAGGGTTGGCAGTAAAAGTTCCGGGTCTTAACTATGTTTATAAGTTTAGGTTTCATTGCAAAGATGGGGGATTTGTTTCGTCACAGGAAATAATTGTGACTGGGACGAACGAATTGTGACTAAAGCGTCTTTTTGGGGACAAAAACGCCGATATTGGGATAAAATGTGAACTTTTCTTATATTTGTCCCACCAAATTTTGAACGAAATGCACAACCTTCCCAAAAACTTCTTCAACTGGGGGACGCAGTTTCTCCATATAGCCGTCTGCCCTTTCTTTTTCCTGGGCTTCATATTGATTTACATGCCTTTCGGCCTTGGTGAAAAACTGGATATGGGACGGGGTTTGTTCACCCTTAACCTTATGATCAGCACAACAATTATTTTGGGGCTGATGGCCGCGTTGAGGGTAGCGCTGCACTATATGGGACGCCTCGGCAGGTTTACCTGGGCCCATTATATAAGCTGGTGCCTTGGTGAGGTTTTCGTTTTCTGTCTCTTCGTCGCGCTTTACATTACCCTGATGCTCGGGGACGAGACCCCTTATTTCTCTGTTCTGGCGGAGGTTCTGGGCATACTCTACGGTACGCTGATATTCCCGTATCTGATTCTGTCCCTTGCACTTAACATCGGTGCGCACCGTGCGAGGGAGCGCGAGAAGAACAACGCTCCCGCCGACGACGATTCGCTTATCCGCTTTGTTGATGAATTCAAGAAGCTGCGCCTGATGATAGCCCAAAGCGCCGTGCTGTACATCCAGGCGGAGGAGAATTACGTGAACATCCATTATCTGGATGGCGAAAAGGTAAACAACTACGTTCTTCGGACCTCGATGCATTCGCTGGAGGATACGGTTTCGCGTCATGGGATCGTCCGCTGCCAGCGTTCGTATTATGTTAATCCCGTACATGTTCAGGTCCTTCGAAGGTCCGAGAACGGCCTTCACGTAGCCGACCTGGACGTGCCCGGGCAGCCGGGTATCCCGGTGTCGCGCAAATACTACGAGAGCCTGGCTAAATGGCTTTAAAGAAGTCCAGGAGAGCCTGGCGGGTACGCCTGTTTATGGCATAATCCTCGGCAGTCGCACCTTTTCCCGAGCTTAAACCACCACAAATATCCACTCCGGCAAGCTCGCGTCCCGCAAGACCTGAGCGTATGGCGTCGAGCATGTCGTCGAGAGTGGCGTCGCCCTGGTCCCAGTCGGTACGGGCATAATCGCGGGAGAGGTAATCGAGATCTATGCTCAGATACACTTCCGGTGCCCCCTTTTTGACAAGGGGATTGTTCCTGTGTACGAACTCAACCCAGCCTCCGCAGGAAAGCAGGTCTTCGCCGAAGGCGGGAGCCTGGTCGTCGGGATGATGATCCAGGAGCAGAAGCTCCGCGGGACGCTCCAATTTATTTAGCCACAGAGCCGTAAGATAGTGATAATCACCGCTGTCGATCCAATGAATCGCCTTCAGAGGCTGATCTTCTATGGCACTGGCGATGGTTTTGGCAGCTTCGGGATCAAGATAGCAGGACGTACCTTCGAGGGAAGTGAAGTCGATGTGCACAGCCCCTTCCGGCGACCAGGATTCGTCGGCAAAAAGGCTTCCCATGTGCATTAAAATAGATTTCACGACGTACAAAAATAGCAAAAACAAAATTTCTTTGCTATATTTGTATGATTTATCCGTAAGTATGGACGAAGTGCAGACCTACCCGCTCGATCCGGCAAAAGTCTATTTCTCTGCCGACGATCTGACGCTCGAGGGCGATCAAGGTCCCCAGACCCTGAAAATGGGTGTGTGGATTTCGGTCGACCCGGTCCGCATACACCGGATGATCGTAAAGGAAAAGGTACTGCAGGTCGATGAGATGGAGGTTCTCCGTCCGCTGGAGAGCAAACTTCGAAGGGCCGATCCTGACTACTACAAACGCTTCGTAGGTCTGAAGCTGGTAATCGATTATCCCGGCTATAGCAGCGGCATAGTCGCAAGTATTCCTTTCGAAAACGATCCCGTAGGTTTCTACAAATGGTGGCGAAAGGGCGGTCACGAGGATAAGGTTTATCTTTCTCTCGGCCGTCAGGTGCAGCTTTTCCAGAAGGTTGCCCGCATGGATCCCAGGATAATTCTCAAGCGCGACCTCGAAATACTTAAATGACAGATATGGACGAACAGCTAAAAACCACATGCCTGACTGAAGAGCACATTGCCCTGGGGGCCAAGATGAGTCCGTTTGCGGGCTTTATGATGCCAATCCAGTATTCGTCGATTATTGAGGAGCACCAGGCAGTGCGCGGTGCCTGCGGCATGTTTGACGTGTCGCACATGGGCGAGATCTTCGTAAACGGACCCGATGCCGAACGTTATGTCAACCATATCTTTACCAACGACGTCAGCGGCATGGAACCCGGCCAGATTCTTTACGGGATGATGCTTTATCCCAACGGAGGCACTGTGGACGACCTGCTTGTTTACAGGGAGTACGCTCCGGACGCCTATCTTCTGGTAGTGAATGCCGCCAACATCGATAAGGATTATGCGTGGATGCTGGAGAATGCCGAAGGATTTGAGGTCGGAATTCTGAACGCCTCGTCCGACTGGGGACAGATCGCAGTGCAGGGACCGGCCTCCGAGGCGGTGGTATCCAAGGTGCTCGGCATGGATCTTTCCGGCCTCACATTTTACCATTTCGTCGACAGCACGCTTTACGGGCAGAGGGCGATAATCAGCCGTACCGGCTATACCGGGGAAGACGGATTCGAAATCTACGCCAGCCCGGCGGCAACGGTCGACCTCTGGAAGGCTTTCCTTGCAGCCGGTGTGGTTCCCTGCGGACTGGGCTGCCGCGATACCCTGCGTTTCGAGGCGGGCCTGCCTCTCTACGGCGATGAACTCAGCGCCGACATCACCCCCGTGATGGCCGGACTCTCGATGTTCTGCAAACTCGACAAGCCAGAATTCATAGGACGTGACGCCCTTGCCGCACAAAAGGCGGAGGGCCCGGCGAAAAAGCTCGTCGGAATAGAACTCGCCGACAAGGCCATTCCCCGTGCTGGCTATCCTGTGGAACTTCCCGACGGAACCGAGGTTGGCGTCGTAACTACGGGCTACCGTTCCATCAGTCTCGACAAGAGCATCTGCTTTGCACTGGTCGCGGCTGAGTATTCCGCGCTTGGCACCACGCTGATGGTGCGCATACGCCACAAGGTGTTTGAAGGCACCGTGGTCAAAAAACGTTTCTATCAAACAAACTATAAAAAATGAGCAAGATTCTAGAAGAACTCCTGTACAGCGACTCCCATGAGTGGGTGCGCGTCGACGGCGACATTGCCATAATCGGTGTCAGCGATTTTGCGCAGGCCGAGATGGGCGACATTACCTATGTGGACGCTCCCACCGAAGGTGACGAGGTGCACAAGGGTGAGGATTTCGGCGCTCTCGAGAGCGTGAAGGCTTCCAGCGAACTGTATGCTCCCGTTAGCGGAGAAGTGGTGGCCGTGAATGCGGCTCTCGAAGACAAGCCCGAACTCATCAACGAGGATCCCTACGGTGCCTGGATTATCAAAGTGCAGATGAGCGATAATTCCGAACTCGACTCTCTGCTGAACGCTGCCGCTTACGCCGAAATCGCCGGTTAACATGGCTTCGTTCGCATATTTTCCCCATACTGGGGAAGACATCCGCGTAATGTTGGAAAGGATTGGGGTGCGCAGCCTCGACGATCTGTATTCCGACGTTCCCGCGGATTTCGTTTATAAAAAAGAGTACGACCTGCCCTCTGCGATGAGCGAGCAGCAGGTAAGGGATTTCTTCGACTCCCTCGGGGAGAAGAATACACGTCTGAAGGTTTTCGTGGGCCAGGGTGCCTACGACCATTATGTGCCGTCGGTCATTCCGTACATCACTTCCCGTTCGGAGTTCCTTACGGCCTATACGCCCTACCAGTGCGAGATTTCGCAGGGAACGCTGCGTTATATCTTCGAATGGCAGAGCATGATTTGCCGCCTGACCGGCATGGATGTGGCCAACGCATCGATGTACGATGGCCCGACTGCGGCCGCGGAAGCCCTGCGCATGGCCGTCGCGTGCACCCGCAAGCGCAATCGCGTCGTGGTTTCGACTGAGCTGCAGGAACACGTACTTCAGGTAATCCGCACCTATACGAAGTATCCCGACATCGAAGCCGTGTTTACGGACGACGTGCGTTCTGAACTTGGTCCGGAGGTGGCCGGAGTAATAGTGCCATCCATCTGCCGCCACGGTATCATTCAGGATCATACCGGGCTTGCCGATGCCGTACATGAGGCCGGCGCCCTTTTGATAGAATACTGCGACCCTTCCGCTCTGGCGGTGCTCCGCACTCCGGCAGAATGGGGAGCCGACATAGCGGTTGGCGACGGTCAGCCGTTGGGAATTCCGCTCTGTTACGGAGGTCCTTACGTGGGCTTCATGGCCTGCAGGAGCGAGTATATGCGCAAACTTCCCGGACGTATAGTCGGACAGGCCGAGGATGCCGAAGGCAAGCGCTGCTACGTGCTTACGCTTCAGGCCCGCGAGCAGCATATACGCCGCGAAAAGGCCACGTCCAACATTTGCTCCAACGAGTCGCTGATGGCCCTGTGGGTGACGGTCTACCTGTCGCTCATGGGACCCGAAGGCCTGAAGAAGGTTAACGAGCTTTCCTGCGAGGGCGCGCATTACCTGCATAACGAACTGCTTGCCACGGGTCTCTTCGAGGATCCCTTCGAAGGAAAACCATTCCTCAAGGAGTTCTGCCTTAAGCCCCTCGTGGACGTGAAGAAACTTCAGCAGAAACTGCTGGACAAAGGCTTCTTTGCAGCGCTCGAGATAGACGGCTATGTAACATTCTGTGTAACCGAAAAGCGTACAAAGGCGGAAATCGACGCACTTGTCGCAGCAGTGAAGGAGGTCCGGGCATGAAGTACTACGACAAACTCATATTCGAACTGAGCCGTCCCGGACGTACCGGGTACTCGCTTCCGGAGGGGGGCAGCATGGCCTCCAAAACCCCTGCCACTCACGGCACGGTTGCCGATAGCATCCCAGCGGGACTCCTTCGTGAAAGCGCTCCCGCGCTTCCCGAGGTGAGCGAAGTGGATGTGGTGAGGCATTACACTAACCTCAGCCAGATGAACTTCGGTGTGGATACGGGCTTTTATCCGCTCGGATCCTGCACCATGAAGTATAACCCCAAGATCAACGAAGAGGTGGCGGCGCATCCCGCGTTCGCGGGATTGCACCCCCTGCAGCCGGCTTCGACGGTGCAGGGTGCGCAGGCCGTCATCGACGGCCTCGGCGCCGCCCTGTCCGCAATCAGCGGCATGGAGCGCTTCACCTTCCTGCCCTGTGCCGGTGCCCACGGCGAACTCACCGGGCTTATGCTCATGCGCGAGTACCATCTCGCCCGAAAGGACTTCGCCCGTACCAAGGTGATAGTTCCCGACAGCGCCCACGGCACGAATCCGGCCAGCGCTGCGGTATCCGGTCTTGAGGTCGTGGTGGTCAAATCCGGCCCTGACGGCCTCGTGGACGTGGATTCGCTGCGTCCGCTGCTCGGTCCCGACATCGCCGGCATCATGATGACCAACCCCAACACCCTGGGGCTGTTCGAGCGTCAGATAGGCGAGATAGCCGCTCTCGTACACGAGTGCGGCGGCCTCCTGTATTACGACGGCGCCAACATGAACCCGCTTCTGGGCAAGGTCCGTCCCGGCGACATGGGCTTCGACATCCTCCACTTCAACCTGCATAAGACCTTCTCGACGCCTCACGGCGGAGGCGGCCCCGGCAGCGGTCCGGTCGGCGTGTCCGCAAGGGTTCTCCCTTACCTGGACATCCCCCGTACATCCGGATTCCATGGCAACTTCGGAGTCATGCTGCGCGCCTATGCGTACATCCTCATGCTCGGGAAGGAAAACGTCAAGATGGCCGGACCTCTCTCCGTCCTTGCCGCGAACTACATCAAGGAGTCTCTCAAGGACTGCTACAAGCTTCCCATCCCCTCAGTCTGCAAGCATGAGTTCGTCTTCGACGGACTTGTCGATGACGGTGCACGCGAGGGTAAGGCGGGCGCCACTACTCTTGACGTTGCAAAACGCCTGCTCGACTACGGCTTCCACGCTCCCACCATCTACTT